>JAPZAN010000134.1 GCA_027460605.1 Candidatus Methanoperedens sp. | reverse complement strand
GTCTCCTGACCGCAGTCTGCGCATGTTGCTTTGTGCATTTCTCTCGGACCGCTTGGTCTGAAACTTCCTCTTCCGCCGCCGAAACCGCCTTTTCTTTCAAAATTCATATTTATTTCTCCGTAGATTTATTTTTTTTAATTCTGTTCAAGGGTTGCGATTGCAAATTTTCGCATGACCCGCTCGATCTTAATCTTTACATGGTCCCCAACCTTCGTGCCAGGCACAAAGATTACAAAACCCTGTATATGTGCAATTCCATCTCCCTCTCTGGCAATACCATCAATTGCAACATCGTGGATATCACCGGCTGAGACAGGAGAATTTCTATCTTGTTCTGTAAACAATCTTTTACCTCTATTTATTTAATCAATATATCTAAAAAAGTAATAACAGACGGGGTAATCCCGTTATCTATAACTTACCCAATAGCTAACTGATGAACCCCCCAATGCAACCTCTTCATATATATACTCTTTGCCTCACGCATGCTGTCCCGCCACAAAACCGCAAGCCCACGCCCAGTGTAAATTGTATCCACCCAGCTGCCCGGTCACATCGATAACCTCACCTGTAAAATAGAGACCTTTGACCTTTCTGGATTCCATTGTTTTGGATGAGAGTTCATTCGTATCAATTCCGCCAAGGGTGACCTCAGCCGTTTTAAAATCTTCGGTAGATTTCGGTTTAACCACCCAATTATTAACCCGGTGAGCTATACCTTTAAGTTCCTTTTCATTATATTGATTGACCGGTTTTGACTGGATATTTGACTCACACCAGATTTTCGCAAAACGCGAGGGCAGATACTGCGAAAGCAGGTTATGGATTTCGATTTTACTTTTGCTCTGCTGCTTTTCAATGAAAATACCGTATATATCAATATCAGGCAATAAATCGATGACAATGGCATCGCCCTCCTTCCAATATGAGGAAATCTGAAGTATTGCGGGGCCGCTAAGTCCCTTGTGAGTGAAAAGGATACTTCCCCGAAACTCCATTTTGTTGCATTTGATAGCGGCATCAATTGAAATACCGCTTAATTCGCCAAATATTTTCAGGTCTTCCAGGGAGAAAATGAAGGGAACAAGCCCCGGTTTTAGCTCCGTAATTTTAAGACCGAACTGCTTTGCGATTTTGTACCCTATGCCTGAAGCTCCTGATTGTGGATAAGACGCTCCGCCTGTAGCAATAACAAGCGACTCCGACTCAAAAATACCATGATTAGTCGATACCATGAAAGAATCTTCTTTTTTCACGTCCTGAATCCGGCAATTTAAAATTATGTTTACACCGGCATCGTTACTTTCCTTCTCAAGCATCCGGATTATTTCCTCAGAGCTTTTGGCGCAAAATAATTGACCCTGTTCTCTTTCCTCATATTTTACGCCATGTTTTTCAAGAATGGCAATGAAAGCATCCGGTGTAAAACGAGAAAACGCGGATTTACAAAAGTGAGGATTATTTGATAGAAAATTTGTGGGGCTCATATTGATATTCGTAAAATTACAGCTTCCTCCCCCGGAAATACGAATTTTTCTCCCGATTTTCGAAGCATGGTCAAGAACAAGAACCGAGCGCCCTCTTTTTCCGCATTCAATGGCGCACATCATGCCCGATGCGCCTGCTCCAATGACGATGACATCTTTTTTAATCATAATATTCAAATCTCTTCCTTCTACTGTTGGAGAATAACCGGAAAAGAAAAAAAGGGGGCTTGCGGAAACATCGGAGGGGATGGATGCGATGCCGCTGCCCCATTGCTATTATAAATGTCTTTACTTATAAATATTTTCCATAATTTAAGCCCACTTTACCCTTTACATTCCGAATTTCTTCATCATTTTTTGGACATTGAACTTGCCGCCGCCGCCCATATTCTTGATAGTCTTCTGCATCATTTTATGATACTTCAGGAGTTCGCGCACCTCTTCATATTTCGTCCCCGAGCCCCGCGCAATTCTGGTTATCCTGGGGCTGTTAATATGCTTTGGTTCTTCAAGTTCCTTGTCATTCATCGATTCCATGATATACTTGTATTTTTTCATTTTTTCCTGAGTCACGGCGAACATTTCATCAGAGACATTCATTCCGACTTTGCCAAGCGGTATCATCGACATTATCTGTTTCAGGGGACCCATTTTGTTCATGGCTTCCATTTGCTTGTACATATCCTTGAGGGTGAATTTTCCCCTGAACATGGCTTCCACATCAAAATCCTCGGTTTTGAGGGTCTCTTCCGCTTTTTCAAGAAGCGACTTGATATCACCCATACCCAGCAGGCGCGAAATGAACCTGTCGGCTTCAAATTTCTCAAGGTCATCCGGCGTCTCGCCAACGCCGATAAAAGCAATCGCAGAATCGGTATCAGAAACCGCCGACATGGCGCCTCCGCCCTTGGCTGTGCCGTCAAGTTTTGTTATGATTACACCTGTTATTCCGATGGAGGCGTTGAACGCCTTTGCCTGGTCGCTCGCAAGCTGCCCCATAGCGGCATCAAGCACCAGGAATTTGTGGTCGGGTTTGGCGATATTATGTATATCTTCCATTTCTTTAATGAGGTCTTTCTCAAGAGCATGTCTTCCCGCAGTATCAACTATCTTCACATCGAATTTTTCGATTGCTTTAAGCCCACGCTGAGTAATTGCAACGGCATCCTTGACGTCTTTTTCACCGTAGAAAAAAATACCCATGCGGTCGCAAAGGGTTTTTAACTGGTCATAGGCTCCTGCCCTGAAGGTATCGGCGCAAATGACAGCTGGTTTTAATCCTTTCCTCTGGAAATAGCGCGCTAATTTCGCTGTAGTGGTCGTCTTGCCGCTTCCCTGAAGCCCTACCATCATTATTATCTGGGGTGCAAGCTTCACATTTGCACTTTTCCCGAGGATGTTTATGAGTTCCTGGTAAACGATACGGATAACATGCTCCCGCGGGTTCATCCCGCCTGGCGGTTCTTCCTTGAGTGAGCGCAGTTTAATCTTTTGTGATAACGCCATCACATGCTTTACATTTACATCCGCCTGCAGCAGCGCGCGCTGGATATCATGGACTACCTCGTCCACTATCTTTTCATCTATCCTGCTTGCTCCGACAAGTTTTTTAAGGGCGTCCTGAAGCGAACCGCCAAGTTTATCGAGTACCATATTGTGCTATTTCATGGTAATATTCCTGCTTTCAGTTAAAGCTTATGGATTTAAGGCTTTACAGGAATGTTATGGATTAATTAAGATAAGTATATAATTATTCCAATAGTAGCTGGTTGATATGAGCATAGAATATACGGGGATTAATAAACAAACCGCAGAAGGAGAGGTAAAGAATTTTCTTGAATCCTGCCCGGATGGTGCAATATTTAAGATGGTGATAAATTCAAAACGGGGTTATCTCAGGATCAAGATTAAAAACCCTGGCAAAAGCAGGATAAGAAGATTAATCGGAAGATTTCGAAGAAAAAAGTCAAATCCTTAGCATCAAAAACCCAGGATATCAATCGCAATATCCCCGAGGGCGTATATTATCAGTGATATGAGAATAGCAATTACAATTATATGGATATGTTTGTTATGATTGTAAAATGCGGTTTCAACTATTGTGATGAAAATCATAAGCAATACGCCGAGGATGAGTCCCAGTCCAAGGCGCAATGCAATATCAGATAATACCTGAATCATGTACTTTCAAAATTGCGCCTATTTGATATAATCTTATTCTTAACAAAAACTATTCAAACATAGTAAACCAATTATAGCCTATGAAGAATGAGATAATTATAGGCATAAGCGGCGCTTCAGGTGTCCAGTACGGCATCCGGCTTCTTGAAACCCTGAAAAAAATGAAAGGATTTGAAACTCATCTGGTCATTTCCGAATCAGCAAAAAAACTTATTGAGATAGAGACAGCTCTTTCAGTCCGCAATGTGGAGAAACTGGCTGATAACGTTTATGACGATTATGATTTTACAGCTCCGATAGCAAGCGGTTCCCACAAAAACAAAGGGATGGTAGTGGCGCCTTGCAGTATGAAGACCCTTGCATCAATCGCCACCGGGATGTCGGATACATTGATTTCAAGAGCTGCCGACTGCTGCCTTAAAGAAAAAAGACCTCTTGTTCTAATGACGCGTGAGACGCCCCTGAACCTGATACACATAGAAAACATGAAAAGAGCATTCGAGGCTGGAGCTTCCATACTTCCTGCGTGTCCTGCTTTTTATACAAAACCCAAAACTATCGATGAACTTATTGATTTCATGGCAGGCCGCGCTTTCGACCTTCTTTCAATTGAGCATAATTTATACAAGCGGTGGCGTGAATGAGTTTGCGGGGATTCTTAGAACAACTTAAAGCCGAAGGTAAACTCAAAGAAGTTACAAAACGCCTCTCGCCTGTATTTGAGGTATCGGCATCGGTCGGAAAAGAGCCTACCCTATTTACAAATGTCGATGGTAGAAAGGTGGTCATGAATATCCTCGGCTCAAGGGATTTGCTTGCTGAAGCGCTCGGTATATCCCCTGAAAAAATCATTGAATATCTTTCCTCATGCCCAGCCGAAGGCGATGTAAAGCTTGTGAAAGATTCGCCAACTAAAGAAATCACAGGAAAACCTGACCTTACAAAACTTCCCATCCTCACTCATTTTGAGGGTGACGGCGCCCCGTATATCACAGCCGGAGTTGTGGTTTCGGAATATGAAGGAGTAATGAACGCCTCAATCCACAGGCTGCGCGTAATCGGAAAAGACAAATTAGCAGCGCGGCTTGTTGAATTCAGGCACACGTATAATCTTCACAAAAAAGCCGCGGAACACGGTGAGCCGCTTCCTGTGGCAATTGTTATCGGAATTGACCCTGTGACCCTGTTTGCCATACAGCCTGTCATATACCTGACAAACATGATGCACAGGCGTGATCCAATTTACCATGCTATTATGCCTGGAGGAAACGAACATAATGTCATGATGGGAGTGCCATATGAGCCATTGATATACAGGGAAGTAAAAAAAGTGGCAGATGTCAGGAATGTGGTTCTCACACCGGGCGGATGCTGGTATTTCCACGCGGTTGTGCAAATACATAAAAAAAGTGACGAGGAGGCAACGAAGGCAATCGATGCCGCATTTGCAGCGCATAAGAGCCTGAAGCATGTGGTAATCGTGGATGAGGATATCAATATTTTCGACCCGAATGATGTCGAATTTGCAATAGCGACACGCGTTAAAGGCGATGAGGATGTTTACATTTATCCGAATGTGAGGGGAAGCACGCTTGACCCGCGTTCTGATAATGGCATCGGGACAAAGGTGGGGATTGATGCTACGATGGATTTGAGCAAGAAATGGAAGTTCGAGAGAGCAAGGCGACCTAAAATAACCGCAGATGAACGCAAATGAACGCAGATGCGAGAATATGACAAAGATAAAAAGTCTATATGATGCTATAAAATATAAAAAACCAGAGAACCAATGCACAAATTTTTTGGCTTATCTTCTTGAAAAATTACCAAATAAAAAAATAATTGATGATATATGCAAAAATTCAGGGTTAACTATTAATGAATATATGCTTAGTGTAAATGTTCAGTATCCATTAAAAGTAAAAGACGGTATCAGTATCCCAGATGCAATAATGATATTTTCAAACCGAAAATACCTAATAATCGAAGCAAAAATGTCTAAAGGAGATTTTAAAAAATCCCAATTTATAAATCATTTCAACGGTGGTAAGGAGGAGTTTGGGGGAAAAGAAAACATATGGATGTTGTTCTTGTCTGGAGATGATGATGTCCCTGGCGAATTAAATGAATTCAAGAAAATGCATCCAGAACGAATCGGCTTCTTATCTTGGCATTCTCTGTTAACACTACTTGATGAATCTAAGGCATCTCTTGGAGAAAGATATGAAATAATAATCGAAGAATTTTCAAAATTCTTATCACATAATGGAATTAGGAGGGTAATACCAATGGATAATGAAGAATTAAAAAATTTTATTGAGAACTATTCCAAAGAAGAAGAAAAGAAAAGGGGGGCATTTGAAAAGTTTTCCAAAACAATTAATAAAATACAAGAAAAAATCATAACCGATTTTGAAGATGTGGAACCAAAACATGACTTAACCGATTTCCCCTGCTTTTATAGATGCCTAAAGATCGCTGATTGGCATTTTGATTATTCAAGTTATATCTTTCTAGATATTATATCAAAAAAGATAGGGGTCGTATTAACAGGATATGAAGATTCAGATGAGTATAGTAAGGGTCAACTTAAAGAAATCAAGGAAGAATTTCTAGGAAACTGGGATGAAAAGTATAAGGATAAATATAAAGTTGATAGCGAATTATGTGCTTTAACGTGGTTTCAGGAATATGAAGATGATGATGAATATCCAATTAAAGCCACCCATTTTAAAATAATAGAAGGAACAAGCGGCAAACCAATTAAACCAGGGAATTTGCCAGCATTTGAAGACCGATTTTATTTTGGATATGTTCATGAACTTGAAATAGAGAAATTGAATACTTATCCTGAAATAATTGCGAAAGATTTTAATAAATTATTTAATAATTTTATAAAAAATAATAAATTAACAAGAAAGTCTAAGAAAGCCACTTTCACTAGAAAAGGAAATTGAAAATGCTGACCTATGAAACTATATTAACCAAACTCGAAGAAAATAAAGCTACAATTAAAAAATACGGCGTAAAGCGAATCGGCTTATTCGGCTCATATCTCAGAAAAGAGCAAAAACCCACAAGCGATATCGACATCCTTGTAGAATTTGAAAAAGGCAAAACAACATTTGACAATTACATGGACTTAAAATTCTTCTTGGAAGACCTTTTCAAATGTAAGGTTGACCTTGTAACTCACGAAGCAATCAAGCCGGATTTAAAGCCATATATTCTCGGAAGTGTAAAATATGCAGCGACCGCATGAAGCATATCTAAAAGATAGCCTTGAGGTAATCCATAAAATCAAGAAACTTATGAAAACCAAACCCATCTGTGTTTATCTGCGTTCATCTGCGGTTCGTGAATTCGATACGTATAGCCTGCATCGGATTTCTATCGGCGCGCCGAACAGTCGAAAATATTTGTATCTGAGTTCGTACGAGTTCGTATTGAGTTCGTTGTTTATATTTCATCCCGCTTTGTGCTCGTTGTGTTCATCTGTGGTTAATGAATTCCTATACGCTGAAAAAATTGTGAAAGCGCATATCTGCCCACAATACCTGAAATATGTGTTGGGGGCATAGATGTATCTCACACCTGAAGAAGAAAAGCTCTTCAATGGGGAGCGCGGCCCGACTTACCAGAAAGCGATTGAGATACTTGTTGCCTTGGGAGACATTTATGAAGCTGACAGGCTGATTCCAATAAAAAGCGCCCAGATAGCAGGCGTCTCGTACAAGACCATAGGCGATGCCGGTCTTGAATGGATATCCGACTTGAAGGGAAAAGTGGCTGTCCCTTCGATTCTTAATCCCGCCGGCATGGACTTAGAATGCTGGAAAGAAATGGGTATTTCAGAGGATTTCGCGCAAAAGCAGGAGAAAATAATCCAGGCATATTCCGCGCTTGGTGTAAGAATCGAATGTTCCTGCACTCCGTATAATATCTTTGACAACCTGGCTGACTTTGGAGACCATGTGGCGTGGAGTGAATCTTCAGCAATTTCGTACGCCAACTCGGTCATCGGGGCGCGGACAAACAGGGAAGGAGGACCGAGCGCACTGGCTGCTGCGCTTATTGGAAAAACGCCGAATTACGGTTTTCATCTCGATGAGAATCGAAAACCTGTTATATCGATAATAGTCGAGGCAAAGCTTCATGATTCCGATTACGGGGCGCTTGGATATATCGTCGGCGAGATGGTGGGCGATAAAGTGCCTCTTTTTAAACTTAAATCAAAGCCATCGAAGGACGAACTCAAATCACTCGGCGCCGCAATGGCAGCTTCCGGCGCCGTGGCATTATATCACGTTTCCGGCACAACACCGGAAGCAGGAAAATATGAGGCGCCGAAAGAAAAGATTACAATCGAAGAAAGCCAGATAAAAGAGGTTTATTCAAAGGGCGAGCCGGATTTGATAGCATTCGGTTGCCCTCACAGCAGCGTCAGCGAACTTGAAAGGCTTGCCCAACTTTTAAATGGCAAAAAAGTAAAAAAAGAGGTTTGGATTTGCACCTCGCGCGCCATTAAGAAAAACAATCCCGAGCTGATAAAACGAATTGAAAAAAGCGGCGCGAAGGTTTTTTGCGATACCTGCATGGTGGTCTCTCCTGCTAGTGAAAGATTCACTTGCATGATGGTGAATTCGGGGAAGGCGCATAAGTATGTCCCAAACCTTTGCGGGATAAAGAGTATCCTCGGAAGGACCGAGGATTGTATTGAGGCGGCGATGAGAGGGTAAAATCTACCCTCTCAATCTTTATCGTGTATCTTAATGTTTCCTTCACTATTATCCCGGTCAAAATTCGGTGTATCCTGTGATTCTTCATCATGTATTTCGATGTTTCCTCCACCAAGTGTGCCATTTGCCAGGTAAGCAATGGATGGTATATTGATGGTGAATGTATCATCCCTGCCCGATTCTCCCTTATCAACTGCTGTTACTGTGTATGCATACCCGCCGGTCCCATTTATCCTGGCTATTCCACCGAATGTTGCTGTTTCCTTGTTCACTCTTAATGTTGTTACATCACCATGGAGCTTCATACCTCCTGCATGGTCTGTATACTCAAGATTACCTTGTGGTGTACCATTGACAAAGCGAGCTTCAAAAGCGAATGTGGCTTTGTTATCTTTGTTATTATTCTTCGACAGCTGTACGGATTGATTTCTAATCCAGCCACCGCCCGTTACCTTGCCCACGAGAGGTATTCCAGGACCACCTGCACTTGTGATAATTCCATTGGCTTTCAAATCATCATCGCCAATGCCGCCATCCTGCACCTGTATCGTTATAACATTATCCCCATTGTTGCTCGCAATCGGAATCCGATACCAGTGGGGGGTTTGTATTTCCGAAGTGACGCCATAATTCCAGTATCGCGCAGTTTGGGAAAGGTTTTGTGGCAGTGTGATTGTAACATTTATCGTTTGCCCGCTGCCCAGACCCGAGATATTGAATGCAAGGAGCCCATAAGGGAAGTCATAAATTGGCTCCCTGTTTATCAATGAAGCATTTAAGCTTGTTGCTTTTATGAAGTATCCTGAATTTGAAGCGAGATTTATCGTGCCTGCACCATTGTATGCAATGACATCGATATTATTTTGGGGCTGTGCAAGGATTGTATTGATGAAGTCCGGATATATTATCCGGTCTGTAGTTCCATCACCATCCAAGTCTAAATCCATTTTATAGTTTTTTACCTCATCGCTTACATTAACTGTGGCTATTGAGCTTTCTGTGACATTGATGTCATGGAACCCCATCTCGGTGGTGAATGTTTTTTTCTGTTTTTCGATTGTTAAATTAAAGAAAATATTCTCTAAAGATGGAACATTTTGCATGCTCGCAAATGATTGCACATTGTTCGAATAAACGAATCTCTGGCAAGAATAAATTTTGTATTCTTTAATAGGAGAATAATCCACTATAACTTGGGGTGTGGAGGATCCTCCATAATCTCCTGTGTAATATGATTCAGGGATGCCAAGTTCAAAATCACCACAACCGATTATCATTCCGGTATGTCCATCTGAAAAATTATATGCATGAAGCCCCATTCTTGAAGTAATCTCTGTTCTATTATCAGGCGAAAATGAATTAAATTCACCAGAGTTTCTTATATATCTTGGCGGGGTTTCGGAATCATAAGGATTAGCTTTCCCATCTTTAACTTCCACTATCCGATATCCACTTCCGTTGTTTTCATCTTTGGTTGCACTTCTTGTTTGAATAAACAATGGTCTATTGGAGCTACTATTGGCAGCGAAATTTCCAGATATGTCAAATATTAGATCATCATGGCTATGACCCGTTAGAACCAATTGGACATTGCTATCTCTTGTATAATTTATAAAATTCCAACGGTTCAAGGAAATTGTTCCATCATTTCCACCTGGAGCACCATCTCCACTACTCTTAAAGAAAGGTATTTCACTAATGACTGGATGGTGCATAAATACTATTTTCGGAGCACTGTTGTTGAATTCCCCTCTCAAACGTGCCATTTGATCATTTGACAATCCAGTGGATTCAGGAGTATTATCAGGAGATCTACTGTCATCGGGACCGGAATCCAAACCAATAAAACGATAACCTTTGTAGTCGAAGGAATAATTGTTATCTGGTGTGGAGGGATTACTTATAGGTTTTATATAGTCATTATAATTTGAAAGATTATCCCCAATAATTATATCACGCCTATCATGATTTCCTGGCGTAGTATTCACAGGAATACTAATACCCTTCAATATGTTTCTAAATGCAATGAAGAAGTCCTTATAATCATATTGAACTAGGTCACCCGTGATAAGTATAAAACTTAATTTATCTTTTTTTACAGACTGTAATGTATCAGTGAACATCACAGTGGAGATTGTCATGTATGCAGGAGAACATTCCGCGGAAATGAAAAGTTTGTCAATACAGTATTTTTTTCCCGGGTAGTAGCCTATATGAACATCTGTTAAATGCCCGAAAGAGAAATTCTCCGCAGCATTTGGTGTCTCGCCGCCCACACTGACCGAGGGTTCGGGGGAGGCATATTTGCGGACGCGGATATCGTCAAACTGACCTCTTCCTTCGGCTGTTTGCAAACCAACAAAACCATCTGAAAATGAAGAGTCAGCCCACTCTGCGATTAGGTTGTCATTAATATAAGCAGAAAAGTTCATATCTGATGCAACTATTTTAAAGTCATACCAGACATTTTTATGAGGTGTAAATGACATTGGTAAATTAAAAAGCATATATGTTTCAATTCCATCTACGATTTTTGATGGCCTGAAAGCGCCGCTAGGATAATCTGGGTGAAATACCATGAGGTAGTAATTATTAATATCCACAAATCTATATACTATACCAACATTAAATCCACCACCATTAATAGATGAATCGGACTTAACTCGTGCGTCATAAATAAAATCAGAAATTTTTTTTTGATTTTCAAATGAAATAAATCTTTCTGATATTAATGAATCATAAGATTGTTGATAAATTTTGTTTGTATTTTCTGAAAATACTTGCCAAATTCCGTTTGATGTTGGGTTCCAACCTGCCGAATTGCCATCTTCAAAATCATCAAAAAATTCAAAAGTCTTGTCCCCATCACTCGAACTAATCGCCATTGGATTTCCATAGTACATTTTAATAATAGTGGCTGAGCCTATGCTCGGCACTTTTACCCATATACTCGCTGTTTTACTGGAATTATCCCAACTCTCAATCCAGTAATTCAATTCATTCCCACTTGCATCTGTAAACCTGATGTCTTCACCGCTGCTGTTCGCATATAAAGGGAAGTTATCACCTGCCAGGCTTACTTGCACTTGATAATCGCTCAAAGGGCTGCCTGAGTTAGTAATTGTCACATCCTTAAAATATAACCAGTTCCCACCATTTGAATTCGATAAAGCGCTTGCCTCACCCGCCAATAGTAAAATAGCCAGTACCGTTATTTCAATCGCAATTCTGAGGGCATGCCCACCGCAAGATTCATTTTTTATCATTTTTTCACCTTTTTTATTAAAACATGATAGCCCAAGCTAATTGTTTTTTGAGATCTACCACCGTTTTTGAATTTGCGTTTGCGTGACACAATACTATATAAAACTTGTGAAATTGTTGATATATAAAATTTTGTAAAAAAAATAAAATCCTTAAGCAATTAGCTAAAATTTTAATAATTCAATTTTCGGATAAATTCTTAACCTTTGCAGAATATCCAGATAGCACATGAACATAAACGACCTAAAATTCGAAGACGGCCTGATTACCGCAATAGCCCAGGATTACAAAACAGGTGAAGTGCTCATGGTTGCATTCATGGACAGGGAAGCCCTCAAAAAGACAATCGAGACAAAAAGAGGATACTACTGGAGCAGGTCAAGGCGCAAGCTCTGGAAAAAAGGCGAGAGTTCTGGCCATGAACAGATAATCCATGATATACTTATAGACTGCGACGCCGATGCCGTGCTGCTCAAAGTCGAACAAATAGGCGGCGCCTGCCATACCGGTTACAGGTCATGTTTCTATCGAACGGTTGAAGGAGAGGTAATTGGCAAGAAGTTATTTGAACCTGACGAGGTCTATAAAAAATAATGCCTAAATCCTAAATCGATACATTTAAATCCTTATAAAGACTTTTTCTTATTGGAGACTGTCATCCCAAGGGATGCCATCGATTTAAATGAACAAAAAAATAACTGAAATCCATCAAAAACGGCCAGCCTTGATAAATGGGGGAAAAAAAGAGGCTGAACAACTTGAATCGTGGATGATTGAAGAGTACTTCGTCCCGTATCAAGCATCATAATACCGGTCAGTTGAGGAGAATATGGAAGTAATGGGAGTTTGCAGCATCTGCGGGCGCCCGGGAAAGCTATCCACATGCATGCTGTGCGGAAGCCTGGTTTGTTCGCAATGCC
>JAPZAN010000133.1 GCA_027460605.1 Candidatus Methanoperedens sp. | reverse complement strand
CATATGCGGCTTCATGCGAGAAACGTGGCGGCCGCAGTCGGAGCGACCGGGGATCTTGTCGACATGATAGCTGAGAAAATGATTGAAGAGAAGAAGATAAGGATCGACAGGGCCAAAGAGTTGTTGGCCGAGTATTCAAGAAGGGCCTAGATTCTTTCGATGAGTGCAATTGATTCCATGTGCTTGATCTTCGGAACCGCGTCTTTTTCCATCCAGTCCGACACGCTGTCATAGATCTTCTGGTAGTATTTCTTCGTCGAATGTCTCACTAAACCGAGCCTTTCCATCCTTCTGACGTACCTCCACTTCATGCTTCTCGAGATCTCGTCGCCGAGAACTCTATCAAGATCCACTTTCTTGAAAACTCTGGGAAGGCGGACAAAGGCTCCGATGATCTCTTTGGGAAATGCTGTCAGGCTCTCCTTGGACAGCTTTCGCTTCCCTCTGGCTCTGATGAGGCGCACGCTTTCCCTCGCCCTTTTCACTCTCTCTCACCTTGTTAGGTGCCTGCTAGACACAGGTTATGCGTTAAAAACGTTCTTCGTCCTCTTCTATGCCGCTTCGAGGGGAACTGATCCGTCTTGTCAGGTCACATGGGGCTCTTTCTTTCGAGTCAACATCAAGCCCAAACGATCGGATTCGTGTGCAAGCACTGGTTGTTTTGAGTTGTGTCGCGATGAACTGAGCGAAGACGATCGTCCTCATCCCATCTACCTCGTTCTACAATATCACGAAGAGGTAGAACATTGCAACAAGGACAATGCGGTAGATGCCGAAAGGAATGAAATTGTGCTTCCCAACGTAACCTAAGAAGAGTCTGATTGCTGCAAGCGCAACAAAGAAAGACGTGACGAAACCTATCAGCAATATCCCTACTTGACTTGAGGAGAAGGTTCCTGCAGAGTTAATCAAGTCAAACCCAGAGGCAGCGATCATCGTAGGAACAGCCAATAGGAAAGAGAACAAGACTATCGTTTTTCGTTTCATTCCTAGTGCTAGTCCGCCGATGATAGTAGGCGCGGATCTTGAGACGCCTGGTATGATGGAGATGGTCTGACAGAGTCCGATGAGCAAACAATGTTTGTATGGTATTCTTGACAGGTCGTCTATGGTTGATCTTTCACGATAGAGTAACTCAAAAAGAACAAGGAATGCCCCACCAAGAAACAGGGCCCATAGTACAATCTGTTGATTGCCAAGTAGAACTTCTTTGAAGACTCTGTAGAGCAGAAGCCCGACAATGCCTGTTGGCATGAATGCAACAGCCAACCGTTTCAAGATCTTCCAATCAAGAAGGAGTCTCCAATAGGAGATCACTACGGAGAGAATCGAAGCAAATTCGAGCGACAACTCGAAACTCTTGACAAAATCAGTCTGCGGAACATTCAAAATGGCAGCAGTAAGAATTAGGTGACCAGTAGAGGAGACCGGCAAGAACTCGGTTGCTCCTTCTATGATTGCTAGAATGATGGCGCTGATTATGTCCATGGCTATTCGGTGACCTTCAACTTCTGTTCTTAGACGTGAGGGACTGGGCCGGTTAGGATCTCAGGCTTCTTAGCCTTGTGGTGATGGGAGCACGCCATAAGGGGTCAGTTGGTGAGCATGGCGCGAGAGTTATTTGTCATTCCTCACTCTGAAAGTCGCCAAGCCTCATATGTGACCTTGCGGCTACGTTCTATGCTCCCGAAGTTGGGCTCACGAGAGAGCAAGAAGGTAGCCAAGCCTCGAGGGCGACCGAGTAGTTTGTACTTGCGAACACTATGACCATCAAATCTTCGGGGAAGTTCTTTGGGTAACACGGAACGAGCGGACTCTGCTGAAGAAGCAGAGAGGATTGTAAGAATCGCTGAGGACAACGGGGTAACATTGAGGCTAATCGGAGGATTGGCGATTCGGTTTCACTGTCACGGACCACACAGCGCACATCTGCGGGAATATCATGACATAGATTTCTTTGGACTGGGGAAACAGCGTAGAGGTATCTTCTCAATCTTCGAAAAGCTCG
>JAPZAN010000132.1 GCA_027460605.1 Candidatus Methanoperedens sp. | reverse complement strand
GTGAAAGGATAGCTCCATACGTTGAAGAAATTCTTGGTGTCCGAGGCTACATTTACCTTAAAGCCCTGTGTGAGCTGGATAAATACCGGATATGTGATACCCCAGAAGGAAATGAAAGCCAGTATCACGAATAAGAGCAAGGTCACATAAAAAATGTTTGTCTTGTTCCAGAATCCCTTATCCTCTTCTACCTTATCAGGCTCTTCAAGATACCGCCTCATGCCAAGGGCAAGAGAAACCGCGCCTGTGATGAAGATTGAGGTGATGAGCAGCGTGCCCGTGGAAGTATCCCCGAAGGCATGGACTGAGTTGAAAAGCCCGCTTCTCACAACAATGGCTGCATATAAGACCAGAATGAAAGTAACCGCAGACAGCATAGGTGCGGCTATGGAGAAGGTGGTTTTATTCTTCCTGTGAAGGGCTGCCGCATGCATAAAACCCGTGAGGGTGAGCCATGGAATAAACGAAGCAGTTTCAACAGGATCCCACGCCCAGAATCCGCCCCAGCCCAGCACCACGTATGCCCAGACTCCTCCGACTGCAATGCCCATTCCCAGGATTAACCAGGTAAAGCGCGCCCACTGCCTGCCCAGTTCTTCCCATCCTTCTTCTTTTGTGAGTAAATACACAATGGCTGCGGCAAACGGTATGGTCATGGTTGCGTAGCCTATGAACATGAAAGGAGGATGCACTATCATCCAGAAATTTATAAGAAGAGCATTCAATCCGTTGCCGTCAGGGGGCACAAAGCCCAGGGGCACATTCTCCGCCAGCTCGTAAATTGACTTAAAAGGGGTCTGGATAAGTGTAAGCACTATAAAATAGAGTCCTATTGCCAGGGTTATTATCTGGGTTCTCCTTGCCAGCGGGGTTGCATGCTTCGTGGTCTGCGCAAGCCATGCTGCTGAGAGGAAGATTACCCATACCCAGAGAAGATAGGTGCCGGGCTGACCCGCCCATGTGCCCGATATTTTATAGATTAAAGGTAAGTCGCGGCTTGAGTACTGCCACACATACTCGTACGTGAAATCGCCCGTTACGAAATAATATGTGAGGAGCAGGTAGGCAAAAGTGAGAAGCCCTGCCACTATTATTATTGCAGGAGTAACCAGTTTGGTTAAAATATCATTGTTTTTCCGGTCTTTCAGTAACAGTCCCAAAAGTGCGACTGAGCCTGTCGCAAGGCTGGTATAAAGTATAGCATTTCCGAAGGTCATCATATTATTTGCCCCTTACCTGGTCCCTGACCCTTGTGACTATGGGCAGGAAATAGTTCGCATCCACAGCGCCCGGCACTCTCTCAAGCACTTTATCATTCCCGTCAAGGAAAATCACATACGGTGGATAGCTCACACCGTATTTACGCGAAACGTCCCTGTCGATATCCAGGTCCATTGCCACGAGAACATAATCTTTTTCCAGTATCTCTTTTACCTGCGGGTTGCCAAGCGTATCTGACTGGAATTTTGCGCAGTACTGGCACCATATTGCCCAGAAATACACGGCAACAGGCTTGTTTTCCTGCTGGGCTTTCTGCAATGAGGCATCAAGCGAGCGCGACCACGTAAGACCGCCGAGGTAACTGTTGTTCGCGTCGCTCAGCTTGAATTCCGAGAGTGAAATATTGTAAGTGCCATATGCCATGGTTATGATCAATATCAATACAAGTATTGTCAGGAGTTTCTTGGTTTTCATGGATTGGTTACTAATTGACTGGAATTGGATATAAAATATGTGGTTTTACTCGGTGTTTTTTGCTTATTTTTGTTTTAATTCATTCTTCTTATGCAGTATATACTTTACGATATGTGTAAAGTGGGTTATAATATAAATTTATACTATTGGCAGCGTTAATATCCTTACTCCTATGCCCAGATAAACAACCGCAATAATGCTTACGGCGAGCATGCCCTTTTTCAGCTCATTTTTATCGGTTGATACCTTTTTGCTGATAAGATACCCCGCCCATAAGGTAAATATGAAACCTGCGGCCAATAATGCTATCTGCATAT
>JAPZAN010000131.1 GCA_027460605.1 Candidatus Methanoperedens sp. | reverse complement strand
CGAATCGCTTAAAAACCCGTAAGATAATACAAATATTGTTGGGAGATTCCATGGCAAAAAAAGAAAAAAATCCCTATGTAGCCCTTATCTGCACCCATTGCGAGTTCTTCAAGGAAGATGACATCGAGCTTGAATGCGCTGCATTTAAGGTTTTAAAAGATATGCTTGCAAAAGGCAGGATATCGCCGGAAGAGATTAAAGATGCTTTTAGATGAATATCCCGTTCTGGCAGCGGGTTATGCCATGCGAAAGCTTGAGAAGCCATTTGTTTATAACATACATGATGACCAGTTGTACGAACTGGATGACGAGGCTTTTGAATTCCTGAAAAAATGCAATGGGAGTAATCCGGTTTCAAAGCTTTTAAAAGAGAGCGCAAGCGCCAGGGAATCCCTTGAATACATGCTTACCGAAGGGATAATCAGGATGGGAAATGAAGTGAGGGACATAAAAGTAAAGACCTCACCGGTTCCATCCCTTCGATATATCTTATTAAATATAACAAATAAATGTAATCTTGCTTGCAGGCATTGTTATCTTGGGAAACCGGGGGTGGAAGAGATAAGCTTAAACACATTTGAAAAAGCAGTTTCACAGTTTGAAAAAATGGGCGGGCTGAAACTCATGATTTCCGGGGGTGAGCCTCTTGTTCATTCCGACTTCTTCACTCTTATGGAAATCCTTCCTTCGTATGAATTGAGAGTGGTACTCTTATCAAATGGCACTTTGATCGATGAAAAAACGGCAAGAAAACTCGCCAATTATGTGGATGAAGTACAGGTCAGCATTGACGGCACGGATTCGCATGACCTGATACGCGGCAAGGGCTCGTATGAAAAGGCGATGCGCGGGATTTCCAATCTTAAAAAATATGGGATTCCGGTTTCTATAGCGACAATGATACACAAATACAATGCTCACGAATTCGAGGAGATGCAGCAGTCGTTCCTGGATTTGGGTGTGCTCTCATGGAGCGTTGACGTGCCATGCATAACCGGGAAGCTTGCGGAAAACCGGGAGTTTATTCTTAATATTGAGGAGGCGTCGCTGTTATTGAAATACGGTTTCGGCGCGGGCGCCCATGAAAGTTCAGGCGATTATACCTGCGGCTCGCATATGTGCGCCGTATCGCCCGATGGCAACGTCAGTAAATGCGGGTTCTTCGATAATGAACCAGTCGGGGATGTTAATGACCTGCGTTCTGCATGGGCAACGCTTTGTAAAAAATACCTGTGGAAGCTTGATAAACTTGATTGCAAAGATTGCAGGCTTATCCATGATTGCAGGGGTGGCTGCAGGTTCAGGGCAAAACAATATAAAGGGATTTTAGGGCCTGACCCGGTACTTTGCCATGCAAATGGCATTATGGATTTCCTATGATACTTCAGGAAGAGGCATTTGCACTTCCGGGAACATTTTTTTGGTTTTCATGAACTCCCGTGCCTTCTTCATGGCTGTTGCGTAAACGAACATCCAACCTTCATTTATTAAAATCGTCGCATCCCTTATTGTTTCCTCGCTTAAGGTTCCTGCGCCGAACTCCCTCAACAACTGGATTGTAGCCACACACGCTGCGGAATATTCATCCATATCCCTGGATTCTTTTGTAATATCATGGAGCAGCATTTTGAAAAGGCTCCTGAATTTATTGGAAGGTATATACTGTTTTTCACCTGTTTTAATAAGTACATTTATTTCAACAAGGTCGCTGTTCAGCTTGTTGATTTTATCTTCGCTCCATTTTTCTGTCGGGTAATCCGTGATCTCATACGCAGCCCAGACATCCCTTAAGATTTCCTCTATTTTGTCCTTGTTTTCAACCCGTCTTAAAGCATATTCGGATGATTTTAATTCAGGTATCGTGGAAACATAAAGCCTTAAAAGGTTCCTGAGTTTCTCGCCATCTTCCCCCTCGACTATTTTCACTTTTTTAAGAATCTCATATTCTATGTCGCTGAGGGTTACTTTCAAATCTTTTGGCATTGGACACCTTTAAATAGAGAGATTAACTTAAA
>JAPZAN010000130.1 GCA_027460605.1 Candidatus Methanoperedens sp. | reverse complement strand
AATCGCTGACAACTTATCTCCCAAACGTTTTACTCGTTCGTACTCTTCTCGAAATGCAAAATCAATAAACGACGCCATACTAACTAAATATAGTTATTATGTATTATATCTTTTGGTAGGTTTTTCAAAATTCTCTATAATTTTAAATTTCCCTGTTTTGAAAAAGTTACAATCTTTCTATCCTGCAGATTGTGGATAATATTTCTTATCGTAGTTTCGGATAGTTTAGTTTTAAGTTCAAGATCGCCGATAGTAGTTTTTTCGTTTCTAAATATTTCCAGCAGAATCCTGATTTCATTCTCATTTAAACCAATTAATTTAGAAATACCTGTTGAGTATTTTAATCCATTTTTAATATCCACAAATTCGCCGCTTACAGAATCTGCTATAAATGAATGCAGCTCGATAGATTTTACATGCTCCTTTTCCCCGAACAGCCAGTATTTTTTCTTTCTTTTACCATCAACGATAGC
Organism: Candidatus Methanoperedens sp.; assembly: GCA_027460605.1. Taxonomy (GTDB): domain Archaea; phylum Halobacteriota; class Methanosarcinia; order Methanosarcinales; family Methanoperedenaceae; genus Methanoperedens. The sequence goes on along the minus strand of JAPZAN010000130.1, from coordinate 1,940 downwards.
TTCTATCTGCTCTTTTGGAATTTTCGCCTCAACTCCTTTTAATTTTCTCTCGCCAAACTCATAAGCCTCTTTTACTGTCTCTTTCTTCTCTATCTCTTCCGGTCTCCCTGAAAAACCCAGGCTTGTTTTTAGTTCGGTAATTTTACCTGTCGCCTTTGGAATCAGTTTCGGGGTAAGCCCTTTGTGCTGTGTTATTCTCTGGACAGTCTGCATCCTGGTTTTTTCTTTCACCACATTCCCCATCACAAAAAATTCGCCGGTGTTCAATTTAGGCAATAGTTCCAGTTCTTTCCTGTCTGCAAAAAACAAATCCACTGCTTTTAAATCGTTTTCGGTTGTTAATTTCCCGATTAACTGGTTTCCGCACTGTGACAGGACATTTTTATTTACAAGCGAAGGTCTTTGCGTCGCAACAAGCAAACCCAGCCCCCGTTTTCTCCCACGTTTTGAAATCTCCTCGATTTCCTTTATAGAGTCTTTGCTTTGCGGAACGAACCTGTCAGCCTCCTCGATAATCAATAAATACGGCTGCTTTACCTGGCTTTCGATTTCATATAATTTACCTGCAAAATCAGAAACAACCTTTCTTTGATCCAGGACATCCGATACGTCTAAAATCAAAGGAACGTTATTTGTTATTGATTTTGTTATGAGGTCATAGAAATCAATGTCTATTCTAACATCCGCTTCTTCCCCGCCAACCCAGAGCAGTTGGAACTTTTCTTTCAAAGAGAAATACTCCCCTTCAGTATCAACTATACAAAAAGCGATATTATTTTGCAGCAGTTGTTCGCAGAGTACGGCTATTAAGTAGCTTTTACCACTGCCGCTTTGACCTATCACGCACGTTCTTCCGGTAACAAATTCCTGTGCATCTATGAATACATCTTTTGTATCCATTTTTCCAGTAAGAAGCTGTATTTTGTCAGTCATAGAATCGTATGTGACGTTTTCTTAAATTTTAATAGCTATGTTGAGTGTGCTTCAGCAACACGGCAGCCCAATGCTATTATACGACAATGCCGGTTGTTCCTCTTCCTCTTATTGAGAGATGATTTGTTTATCATTATATATAAATCGGTAGTGTATGAATGATTGTATAAAATTTTCAAACCCATAGGAGTTCATACCATAACCTGAATATCTGCGACCCCATCCCGAATATATCCTTGATTAAATTAACTTTTGTAGCGCCGCCGTGCCTCCATTCTACCGGGAATTCCTTTATCTTATACCCGGCACGCTGCGCCCTGACAAGCAGTTCCGTATCCCAGAACCAGTGGGTATCCTTAACATTATTCATAATCGCAAAAAGAGACTGGCGTTTGAAGGATTTGAAACCGCACTGGTGGTCGTATAGTTTTGAGCCCAGCATGAATCTTGTGAGAAAATTATAACCTTTGCTTGCAAGCCCCCTCTTAAAGGGTCTCTTGACATTGCTCTCAGGGAGCATGCGCGAGCCTGTGGCAAAATCATAACCGTCACGGATTGACTGGACCAGCTCTCCCAGATGCTTCATATCCGTGGCAAGGTCAACGTCAATATCGCACAGGATTTCTCCCCTGGATGCCTTGAAAGCACGGCTCATGGCGCGCCCTCTTCCAAGCCTTTCATCAGAGTGCAGGTGCACTACAAAATCATATTTCTTTGCAAGAGATTCGGAAATCCTGTCTGTCCCATCCTTACTTCCATCCTCGGCTATTATGATTTCAAATGATGGTGTTATTCCACGAAGGGCGCAAGCGGTTTTTTCTACAGCGTCCCCTATCCTTCCCGCCTCGTTATAGGCAGGCAGGACGATTGAAACTTCTATGTTATCCATTGTTCCGGATTTTAATGAAAACCTTTAGGAAAGTTTTATCAAAACAAGGGGACGTCGCACGTCCCCTATACGTCATAAAGGGGCGTAACCCTTTATGAACGTGTTTTATTTCATTCCA
>JAPZAN010000129.1 GCA_027460605.1 Candidatus Methanoperedens sp. | reverse complement strand
TTAGCGATAGCTATCTAACAAAATTCAATAGATATATAAAAATACAGAAAAAACATGAAAAAGTAGGCAGCTTAAGCATGAATATTCATCACATGCTCAAAATTCAGGGAAAATTACAAGTTAATCGAAATCCTCTATAATATTTAGTCAAATGGGGTCAAGGGGTAGAGAACCCTCATGCTTTCAAGCATGAGATGAATCGTACCCCTTGTAAAAGCACAGAAAAGTTTCAAAAAACCAGTTGTAGAAGTAGCAAGCAAGAGTCTCATAACTTGCACCAGGCAAGCATATTTCATACTAACCCCAAACCACAACAAACGCTCAGGGCTTTAGCCCTGAGTAGTTTACATTAATTAAAAAAAAGAAAATCCGACAGGATTTTTGTCGGATTTATACCTTTAGTACCTGTTTGTTGTTATAATTGCAGGATACGCCATGCTCGCAGGCGCGTATCTCTTCCCATGCCTGCGTGATGATGCGCACCGTGCAATTACAATTTGCGTGTTTGCATTTCATGTTCTCACATTATCTGGTCGATTATAGAGCGGCTGTTCCTGCCGGAATTCCTGCTTGCCGGGATTCTCTCCTCGACCGGAGTGCTGCGGCTTACCGGCATACTCTCGCCTTTCGGTCCCATTATCTGGGCTGAATGGATACCGGTCATTATCGCCATGCAGCGGACTTTACCCTCGTATTCCTTCTTTACTCTTGCGCCCCAGATTACATTGGCGTGGGAGTCAAGTTCGTATGTCAATGAAGAGGCGATTGACTCTGCCTCATGGAGCGACATGTCTGTTCCGCCTGTGATATGCAGCAGGCAGCCTGTTGCGCCGTTTGTGTCCACATCAAGCAGCGGGTGATTCAATGCAGCGCGTACTACCTCTTTTGCCTTGTCCTGCCCCTTTGCTTCGCCGACGAGCATTACTGCAAGCCCGCCGCCTTTCATTATAGCCCTGACATCTGCATAGTCAAGGTTGATCAATGAAGGCTGTGTTATGGTTTCGGCTATCCCTTTTACTGTCTCTGATATAAGCTGGTCCATTACCGAGAATGCCTGGTCAATCGGAAGGTTGGGCACATAATCAAGCAGCCTGTTGTTGTCAAGTACAATCACTGTATCAGCGGCTTTTCTCAGTTCATCAAGTCCCTCTTCCGCCTTGAACATCCTTGACCGCTCGACCTTGAACGGGCTTGTGACCATACCGATGACGATTGCACCCTGGTCTTTTGCTACCTGTGCAACCACAGGCGCAACGCCTGTTCCGGTTCCGCCGCCCATACCGGCTGTGATAAATACAAGGTTTGCGTTCTTCAACACATCTTCGAGCGTTCCCCTTGCAAGTTCGGCAGCTCTTTTTCCGACCTCCGGAAATCCGCCTGCTCCAAGTCCCCTGGTTATTGATTTACCTATCAGGATTTTCTTATCCGCCTGCGTGATGTCAAGGTGTATTTTATCGGTGTTTATCGCAATGGTTTCTGCCCCGGCCACACCGATGTTGTAGAGACGGTTCACAGTGTTGTTGCCGCCGCCCCCGCATCCCACTACAACGATTTTTGGTGTCCCGAACTCCTCGACTTCTTCAGCTCCGCCTGTTGCCGCCTGTTTGAACAGTTGTTCTTTTTCTGCCATTTTAAGTGCGTCTTGTACAAATGATTCCATATTTTTATCCCCTCGGATTATTGTTCTTCTTTCAGGCGCAAGAACGTTTCAACATTCTTTGATTGCTCCTGCGCTTTCTCAAATAATTTCATCCTGCCAACCAATTTTTCGCTTCGCTGATCGATTAAATCCCTGATAGCCGTCCTGATTGCTTCGCTTGCGGACGGAAATTCGCCATATTCCACCAACATGTCGATCATTTTTAATTGCTGTTCCGGGAGCCTTAGTGTTACTCTTTGCATTTTGGTATCTCCCTGTGGGAGGTTTGATGACATACATTTGTCTGCTATTTGTGCGACAATCGTATGCCATGCGTCTGACATACTGTCTGACGCTAAGGTATATAAATCTATCGTTA
>JAPZAN010000128.1 GCA_027460605.1 Candidatus Methanoperedens sp. | reverse complement strand
ATTCGATATAGATGTCTGAAGCCCAGGAAAATCAGGAAAGTCCAATAGCAATGGGAAACAATGATTTTTCACGCTATTTGATGGACAGGATTAAAACGCTTGAGGAAAGGAACAATCTTCTCAGGGAACAGGCCAATAAAGTTGAAATGGAGAAGCGATTTACAGAGAGCCAGAACCTCAAGTATGAAAGAGAATTAAGGCAGTTAAAAAGCGAACTTGAACGATTGAAAATGCCTCCTCTGGTTGTCGGGACGGTAGTGGATGTTCTTGAAAACGGGAAAGTGATAATAAGGAGCAGCACGGGCCCGCAGTTCGTTGTTGGCGCTGCACAATTTATTAACAGCTCAGAACTCATTCCGGGAGCTGCCGTGTCTTTAAATTACCAGACCCTGGCTGTGGTAGGGATTCTCCCCTCTTCCCGGGATCCGTTCATTCACGGTATGGAGGTTATTGAATCTCCGACTGTCACATATTCGGATATTGGGGGGCTGGATGAGCAGATCCGTGAGCTAAGGGAAACCGTAGAGTTGCCTCTTACCAAACCGGAAGTGTTTGAACGAATCGGGATTGAGCCCCCGAAAGGCGTATTATTATATGGCGCCCCTGGAACAGGAAAAACGCTCCTTGCCAAAGCCGTTGCCAGCCAGACAAAAGCAACGTTTATAAGGATTGTTGGGTCTGAACTTGTACAGAAATATATAGGTGAGGGCGCGCGTCTTGTCCGGGATCTTTTTAAAATGGCGAAGGAAAAATCCCCGAGCATCATATTTATTGATGAGCTTGATTCAATCGGGGCAAAACGCCTCGAGTCTGCAACATCCGGTGACAGGGAAGTCCAGCGCACCTTAATGCAGCTCCTTTCGGAAATGGATGGTTTCAATCCGAGAGGAAATGTCAGGATTATAGCGGCTACGAACAGGCCGGATATTCTTGATTCTGCACTTTTAAGGCCGGGAAGATTTGACCGGTTTATTTCAATTCCGATGCCCAGTAAGGAAACAAAGGCAGTGATTTTGAGAATCCATTCAAGGAGGATGAAGCTTTCAGAGAATGTTGATTTTGATGAACTTGCCTCAATTACCGAAGGCGCTAACGGTTCTGATCTTAAGGCAATCGCCATGGAAGCCGGGATGTTTGCAGTACGCGAAGAACGATGCAACGTAGGTATGGAAGATTTCCGCAATGCCATAAAAAAATTGATGATCCCGACAACTAAACCGAACCTGTATTCTGAAGGAATGTTTGCCTGATTACCTGGGAAAAGATGGATGTTTTTTACATATTGAATTTAATCGATTTTGTTGGGCGTGTGGTAATCTATTTCTTGGTGATTGTGTATAGAGTATCAAATCTGCCGAGGCATTGATGGAAACAATTGCGAACATGCTTGAGAAAATACTTAACGACCTTCAGACAGTCGGGGGCATCGAACTTTCTGCCATTGTTTCTAAACAGGGATTGCTGATGGTTTCCAAGGAGACAGCAACCGGCCTTAACAGTGAAGCTTTTGCCGCGTTAACAGCTACCCTGTATATGTCGGCAGAATCTACAACACTGCGTCTCAGCAACCAGAAACCTAAATCCATTATAGTCGAAACTGAGGATAAACATCTCATAACATATACTGCAGGCCCGGATGCATTGATTGTGGTCCTGGTTGGAAACGAGGGATATATTGGCTTGATTCTTAATGAGTTAAAAAAGGCTGCTGAAAAAGTCAAGAATCTAATTTAAAGTTTTATGAGCGAAGTATATGAAATGACCTATGAAATAAAGAATGATTATCACTTCAAATACATAATCTTTAATATGCGTGACTTACACTTATTGGTAAGCCTGAGGTGAACATTGGCAAAAGTAAAACCAAATAAAAAATACAAGGAAAAATCGGTAAAAAGAAATGAGAATGGAGAGGTAAATAATAGTATCCTCACGGTAAAATCTAATTCCATCGTGATACTATTTGCGATTTTCCTGTTTTCATTCTATATAAGGGGTATAACGCCAATAAAAAGTGTCTTCAACCGGGGAATAGTGGGTTTTGCTTCAGATGATGCCGTTCTGCATATGAGATTGGTAGAAAACACCATCCATTTTTTCCCCCATCGTATATTTTTCGATGCATTTACCCTTTATCCCCGCGGGAGTCCATTGCACTGGGGACCTTTATTCGACCAGATAAATGCATTTTTTTCTTTGATTTTCGGTTTTGTCATAAACGGCGGTATGCCTGCCCAATCCACTATCGATACCGTGGGAGCATTCTATCCGGCGGTTCTGGGCGCTCTCATAGTATTCCCGGTTTATTTTATAGGTAAAGAATTATTTGATGAAAAAACAGGACTTATCGGTGCTTTCTTAATAGCAATATTGCCGGGGCAGTTCCTTGAAAGGTCATGGCTCGGGTTCACTGATAACCATGTTGCAGAGGTTTTTTTTACAACTCTCATGATGATGTTTTTCATAATGGCCATTAAAAAGGCGGAAAACATAACTTTTGACCACTGGCTGAAAAAGGATTGGGCAGCATTAAAAACGCCTATAATTTATTCAATTTTGGCGGGCATTTCTTTTGGGGCATATCTTCTTACATGGACTACAGGCGTTTTCTTTGCGGTTGTTTTTGGGATATTCATGGTCGTCCAGTACATAATAGATCATTTCAGGGGGAAATCCACAGAATACCTGGGAATAGTGGGTATAATAGCATATCTTGTGGCGATGGTAATGGTGATACCATATGTTGAGACCAGCAACGGGTTTGCTGCAGTATATTATTCACCTCTGCATCTTGCGGTAATGGGTGGAGGCGCATTGGTCTTTGCAATTTTGAGTCTCGTCTCCAGGGAAATGAATAAACGGGAATACAAGGGAATTCATTATTTGTTATTCGTTGTCGGTTTCATATTGATTGGTCTAATCGGTCTTAAAATATTATCGCCTGACCTTTATGGCGCTTCAGTTGGACAGTGGAACAGTATATTCCAGGGAACTTCAGGCGGTGGGCTCACGGTAGCAGAAGCTTATCCGATTACCCCTCAGATGGAAATGGGGAATTTCGGTTATAATTTTGCACTTTCTTATATTGCAATTCTGGTTCTCTGTTATTATGTTATCAAGAAATCGAATGCAGAATACACTTTGTTAGTGGTCTGGAGTGTTTTCGTTCTTGCAATAACGCTTGCCCAGAACAGATTTGCCTATTATTATGCTGTAAACGTAGCGATACTTTCTGGTGTACTGGGCTCAAGAGTGCTGGATTTTGGCGATTGGAAATCCTTTAATTCGAATGATGTTGTTGAATGTTTGAAAAAAATAAGGATACAGCATATCCTTTCTATACTTATTATAATTATTCCTACAGTAATCCTGCCAATCGATAATAATCCTAATAGGAAAGATATTCCTCTCTTAGAAAGGACGTTTATTTACGAATCGGTACAATCGGCACAGTGGGGTGCGATTTCACCGGGTTATTACGAATGGCATGATGCTCTCACATGGATGAGAGATAATACTCCTAAACCCGATTTGCCATATTATTATTTATATGAAAAGCCGGCTAATGGCCAGAACTATAGTTATTCAAAGAATGATTACGGCGTTATGAGCTGGTGGGATTATGGCAATGTTATTACATACTGGGCTCACAGGATACCCAATGCAAACCCATTCCAGGCAGGGATAGGAGGCGGTCCCTCGCATGCACCCGGAGCATCGACATTCTTAATTGCGCCTTCTGAAGAGGAGGCGAACGCGGTTCTTGGTAAGCTGGGCGTCAACGGGAAACCGGGCGCAAGATACGTTGTGAGCGATGCCAAAATGGCGTATAATATTCTTACTATCTTTGCAGACTGGGATGAAACCGACAAGGGATATTTTACATTGTTGCGAACGAACCAGGGGCAGCAGGAAGTTCCTACAATGAAATATTACAATACAATGGAATCAAGACTCCATATTTTTGATACGAATGGTTTGCGTAACTACAGGCTTGTATACGAATCTTCGCCGAATCCATATACTTCAGGCGGGAATTCAGAAATGTGGTTTAAGAATGTATATAATGTATTATATAAGGGCAACCTGCAGGTTGAAAACTCGGGATATGCCAAGATATTTGAATACGTGAAAGGCGCTAAGATTACAGGAAGCGCTCCGGTGAATGCCACGGTAACTTTAACAAATACCATCAGGACGAATATCGAGAGAACTATTCCTTATTCTCAAACAACTTTTTCTAATGGAAGTTATGAATTTGTTGTCCCTTATTCCACGCTTGGTCCTATCACCGGAGAGACACAGTTTGATACAAAACCAACAGGCTCTTATACAGTTACAGTCGGTAATGTCTCAAAACAAATCGATGTAAGTGAAAAGGATGTTCTTGAAGGCGGAACTATTAATCTTAATTTGATAAAATAGCCGCAGAAAACTATAATACAACATGCGACAAAACATTTATCGGGAGTAAAAATGAGCTTGAAGCTCTTATTATTGATTCTCCTGCTGGTGATAGTTTCTGGATGCACCACAAAGGAAAAGGAGGTAAACAATATGGAAAAGATTTCTATTTCATCGGAGGCGTTTAAAGAAAACGGGACGATACCTGACGAATATACTTGCGAAGGCAAAGATATCTCGCCTCCGCTGTCATGGGAAGGGTTGCCTGCAGGTACAAAGAGCATCGCATTAATAGCGGACGACCCGGATGCCCCGGGAAGGGCATTCGTTCACTGGGTTATTTATAATATCCCGGGAAGCACGCAAAAACTGGCAAAAGGCATACCAAAGAAAGAAAAACTGGATGATGGAAGCCTTCAAGGAATGACGGATTTCGGAAGAGCCGGATACGGAGGCCCGTGCCCTCCTCCGGGGAAGCCTCACAGGTATTTTTTCAAAATTTATGCCATTGATAAAATACTTGATTTACCTTCCGGAGCATCCAGAGAAGACGTGGAAGCTGCAATGAAGGGTCATATACTCGCGAAAGGCGAACTAATTGGTAAATACGCAAGATAGGTGCATACCGGAATTGTCTTAAATTGTTCTTTAACGCAACATAATAAATTAGCAACTAATATAAGGTATTCAATGTGTATTAAGCAAACATATGAAAACTATCACTATTCGGGTCGAAGACGATATATTCAATAAAATCGAGGAGCATAGAGGGTTAAAATCAAAGAGTGAATTTTATCGTAAATTAATTGAAGACTACCTGAATAAACCTGAAGACAATCCGAATAAGATCGAAGACGGTTTGAATAAACGTGAAGACAGCTTGAATATGCATGAAGATGGTTTGAATAAATCTGAATATGTCCAGAATATCCTGAAAGAGAATGAATCCATGAAAGCGGAATTGGCTCATAAGCAAGAGCTTTTAAAAATGGCCAATGATTGGATAAACGATATGCGAAACCAGGTTGGTTTTCTGCAGTTTGAATATCAAAAAATAAGCGGCAGGCTGGCTCTTCCCGATGCCAAGAAGTGGTGGGAATTCTGGAAGAAATAGGTATGCGGGGGATGGGATTTGAACCCACGAACTCCTTCGAGATTAGCCCCTGAAGCTAACGCCTTTGACCGGACTGGGCGACCCCCGCATTGAGGTTTACGACAATAATTTCAGCAGCAATGCCTTCTGGACATGCAGCCTGTTCTCAGCCTGGTCGAATACTGCTGAATTTGGCCCATCGACCACTTCTGCAGTAATTTCCTCGCCCCGATGGGCAGGAAGACAGTGCAGTACCATCACATCATGCTTAGCTTGTTCTAAAAGCTTGCTGTTGATCTGGTATGGCATGAAGTCATGCAATCTCTGGTCATATTCTTCCTCATCTCCCATGGAAACCCAGACATCTGTCGAGAGGATATCTGCATTCCTTGCAGCTTTCATAGGATCCCGGATAATATTGACAATTCCTCCAAGCTCCTTTGCTTTTTCTACAATTTCCCGGTTCGGCTCGTATCCTTCAGGGCATGCCACAGTCATTTTCATGCCTGTGAGCGCACACGCAAGAATTGCTGAATTGCAGACATTATTCCCATCGCCTATCCATGAAAAATTAAGCCCTTTGAATTTACCTTTGTATTCGCGTATCGTGAGAAGGTCGGCAAGGAGCTGGCATGGGTGTTCCAGGTCAGATAAACCATTGATGACCGGCACAGTTGAGTTTTTTGATAATTCAATGAGAGTCTCATGTTTATACACCCGAGCCATAATCGCATGAACGTAGCGCGATATAACACGGGCTGTATCCGCGACCGATTCCCCGCGCCCGAGCTGGATATCTTTATAATTAAGGTATATCGCATGCCCGCCCAGTTCGGTCATTGCCACTTCGAATGATATCCTCGTGCGGGTCGAAGATTTTTCAAAAAGCATGGCAAGCGTCCGGGATTTTAATGCACCGGACGTTTTCCCTCGCACCCTTTTTTCTTTTAAATCGGATGCAGTGTCAAGTAAATTGATAATATCAGCGTATGACAAATCTGCGAGGGATAATAAATGAGATGGCAAAATCAGGATGCTCCATTGGTTAGTGCTACAAATGTAGATACTTATTTAAATCACTTTTGATAAGTCATAAATAAGATGGTGTTTATTGGAGAAAGCGGAGTTAGTAATGAAGCTATATGAATATGACGCCAAGGAAATTTTCAAGGGAAACAGCATCCCGGTTCCGGAAGGCAGTCTTATATCAAACCCTGGTGATGCAGAAAATATAGCCGGAAAACTTGGAACGGTTGTTATTAAAGCACAGGTCATGACCGGTGGGCGCGGAAAAGCTGGCGGCATAGCAAAAGCATCAAATCCGAAGGAGGCATACAAGAGCGCACAGCGGATTCTGGGCATGTCCATCAAGGGATTGCCTGTGAATAAGCTCCTTGTCGAGGAATACAAAAAGCCGGATAAGGAAATGTATCTCGGGATTACCATAGATAGAGCCGCAAAATGCCCGCTCATTATGGCCAGCCCTGAAGGTGGGATCGATATCGAAGAGATTGCAAAGACCTCTCCACGGAAGATTGTGAAAATACACATCAATCCCCTCACAGGGATACATGATTACCAGGCAAGAATGCTCGCAAATTCACTTAATAAGAATAAATCATTGATGATTGCCGATATTATAAAAAAATTGTACCGTGTTTTTATAGATTATGATTGCACACTTGCCGAAATTAATCCGCTTGCAGATGCCCAAGATGGGTTTTTTGCGCTGGATGCCAGGATGGTCATTGACGACAATGCGTTTTTCAGGCAGGATTTCAGGGAAGAAGAAACTGGCTCACTTGAAGAAACGGCAAAGAAAAACGGAATGAGTTATGTGGGTCTTGATGGGGATATCGGGTGCATTGTCAACGGTGCCGGTCTTGCCATGGCAACACTTGACTTGATTAAACAATATGGAGGCGAGCCTGCCAATTTCATGGATGTAAGAGCCGGGGCAAATGAGGAACAGATGAAAATTGCTCTCAGGATAGTATCATCTAATAAAAAGGTAAAAGCCATAATTATTAATGTTTTTGGCGGTCTCACAAAATGCGACGAGGTTGCCCGCGGGATTATTGATGTAATTCCGGAAATAAAGGCGCCGCTTGTAATCAGGCTTGCGGGGACAAACGAGAACGAAGGGCGGGCATTGCTTGAAAAATACCGGGTAACTCTGGCTTCATCAAGCGAAGAAGCAGCATCGGCGGTGGTTAAACTTGGGAATTCTGATAGATAAGACCACTCGGGTTCTGGTTCAGGGGATTACCGGACACGAGGGCTCATTCCAGGCAAAACAGATGGCGGAATTCGGTACCAATATTGTTGGAGGTGTCACGCCCGGGAAAGGAGGCAGCGAGGTATATGGAATTGCGGTGTTTGACTCCGTGTCCGAGGCTGCTGGAGAAACAAACCCTGACGCTTCAGTTATTTTTGTCCCGCCAAGATTCGCAGCGGATGCTATTTTTGAAGCTATAGACAGCGGAATTGAATTGATTGTCTGTATAACAGAAGGCATTCCTGTGCATGATATGATGCGTGTATGTTCTTATCTTGAAAGCGCATCGTCAAGGCTTATCGGTCCGAATTGCCCGGGGATTACAACGCCCGGGGAATCAAAAGCAGGCATAATGCCAAATTCCATTCACCGGCAGGGAAATATCGGACTGGTATCAAGAAGCGGTACGCTTACTTATGAGATTATAGACCTTTTATCAAGAAATGGAATCGGGCAATCCACATCAGTAGGTATTGGAGGAGACCCGGTGAGCGGGACATCATTCGTGGATGTATTAGAATTCTTTGAAAAAGACCCGAAAACCCATGCAGTTGTGCTGGTGGGTGAGATAGGCGGGACAGCGGAAGAAGATTCTATCGGATTCATAAAACAGATGAGTAAACCAGTTATAAGTTATGTCGTGGGTATTTCTGCGCCGCCCGGGAAGACAATGGGTCATGCAGGTGCGATTGCGTCAGCAGGCGGCGGCACAGCACTTGAAAAAATAGAGGCATTTGAAAAAGCAGGCATCGCGGTTGCAAAAAACCCCACAGAGATAGTGAGGATAATAAAGGATATTATATGAGTACGCCGATGCAATAATCATGAGTTGTATAAGAAGGGTCAGGGGATTGAAAAATTAGGTATTATTATATTTTTATTTAATTCCTGCCCCGAAATACCATCTTAATTCGACAATAAGTGAATACCAAATCGTCAATTGTGCCCATGCATGCAGATTTTGACCACAAAAGATTAATAAGGGTACTTACTATAAACGCAATGTAATCCATGACGGGATTAATCGAGGGTGATGAAATCGTCCTTGACCTGCCAGTGTGCAGGAAAATGGCGGTTTAGCGATGGCGATGGGACAAAAGTCCTGTCTTTAATTACTATCACTCTTGCCGTAAAACCGGCATCTCGAAGGAGAAAATTAAACCATATAATAATATGGAGGTAAAGAATAATGAGTAAAAAAATAACAGCAATTGCATTAGCAGCGTTAATGTTATTAATAGTAGCATTACCTGCCGGTGCAGTGATACAGGCGGCCGCGTCCTGGAATGCGACAACATTTGCAGGATTCTGGTATGACCTGAAGGATGACTTAAAAACAGAAAATCTGAACATAATATCCCAGACCCTTGACACTACAGATAGGGACATCAATGCAGACACACTCTGGTATAACACAAGCACAACAGCCAAGACCCTGAAAGTACAATTAAATGGCAAGCAAAACACTGATGTGACGAATGCCTTCACCAACGGACAATATAGCGTAGTAGGCTGGCAGGCACAACCCTACGTAGCGGTCAAGAGCAAGGCAAACAAACTGTCCAAGCTCATAATCGAACAGGGCAACGCAACAGCTGAAAAGAAATCCCTGACAGTCGGAGAAACATGGGATATCGGCGATGGCTGGACATTAACAGCCCAGAGCATAGATGCCAAAGCATCCCCGAGACAGGTATGGCTTGTACTCAGCAAAGACGGAACCAAACTGGATGATAAAGTAATCAAGCAGGGTGATTCGTGATACACATGGGCAGTCTCAAAGTCGGTTACAGAAGTCAAGACAAACGATAAATTCGGAAGCCTTACAGTATTAACAGCAAATCAGACTGATCTCCAGCTCAAGAACAAAGATACCACAATAACCCTTACCCAGGACGGTAAGATTGATATTATGGGCGAGATCAAGTTCAGGGTTGCAGATACCAACTCAGCCTTGAGATACTACCCAATGGTTGAATACCAGATAGGCGTAACACCGACAGGAACCGGAACAGGAACCGGAACAGGAACCGGAACAGGAACTGCAAAACCGACCGGTAATGCAACAGGAACAGGCACAGCAACAGGAACCGGAACAGCCGTTTCACCAACCGGAACAGCAACAGGCACAGCAGCAAAACCAACCGCAACTCCAAAAGAGCCGGGCTTTGAGGCAGTGTTCGCAATTGCAGGCTTGCTTGCAGTAGCATACCTTGTCCTGAGACAGAGAAAGTAAATATATAAATTCGAAGGGAGCAATCCCTTCACATTTTCTTTTTTTAGAAGTGTTTAATTATAGGGCATACAATATCGAATGTAATGTCCAGACTGTCATATAGAAAGGATATACTAAATTGCGATTTGACAAAGTTTCCCGCAGTTATTTATCTGGCGTTAATATTTTTCATCTCCCGTCTCCCGTTTATAGCTCTTGGTTTCAGCGCATTTACAAATCCGACGGACCAGGATGTGCTCGCTGTCGTGAATTCAGCGTATTTACTAAGATATGACCATACATACACAGTATCGCGCTTTCCGGGATATCCATTATATGAATTCGTGAATGCTTTGTTCATCGGCGGAGGATGGATTGCCACAAATACAGCCACTCTGGTTGTTTCTTTCGTATGCGTAATAATTTTTGCCAGAATATTGAACCTTTTTAAAATAAAAAATAAAGCTCTGCTGGTATTTACGTTCGCATTTATTCCCATAATATGGATAAATAGCGCGATAACCATGGATTATATGTGGTCTCTCATGTTTATTATGCTGGGAGTTTATCTTGTGTTTTTGGGTAAATATCCGATGGCTGGAATCGCAATCGGGCTTGCTATCGGGAGCAGGTTCACCTCGGCATTTATGATAATCCCACTCTTTTTTTGGGCTTTGCAGAAAAAAGAAAAAATTAAGGACATCATGATTTTTGTTTATAGTGCCATGGGAACAGCGTTAGTGGTGTTTTTACCAGTATTTTATAAATACAAGCTTGAAATCCTCCAAGGGTCTGGTTTTCTCTCTACAACCCCGATCAGGAATCCCACCAGCATGATAACCGGTCAAGCACTTGGAAACATAGCAATGGATTTGTTTGGATTGGCTGCACTAATATTTCTGATATTTTCTGTATTATTGACTTTCAAAAATAAACCAGCCAGCAAGAATAAGGATTTATTGAATTTCTGCTGGTTGACTATTATTATTTTTACTCTCCTTTATTTTATTTTTCCATACAAGGTTGCTTATCTGATTCCGATCGTACCGTGGAGCATTGTCGTAATAAATGAGAACCTGAAGAAGACATTTACTGTTATAATATGTGTTCTATTATTGTTGAATGGCATAGTGTCGATTAAAGTCATAAATGAAGAGAAATTGCCAGCAGTGAAATTTGATTCCGGCATTGTTCTACAAAATTACGAAGAAAGAAAATCAGCAAGCATAGAACAATCAATAGAATACCTGGAATCGTTATCGGATGTAATAAAAAAATGAGAAATAAACATGCAGTGGTATATTGATGTAATAATCTGGTGGCTTGTAATAGAGCTTATCGGACTCATAGCTTTACCAGTAACCGGATACGTTTGCAGCGCACTCCCGGACAAAGGATATGCCGTATCCAAAATCATGGGTCTTCTTTTGCTAACTTATTTTTCATGGATTATAACCTATTTTGGTCTCGATTACAGCACATTCTCGGTGTTTTTTTCACTGCTTTTGATAACAGCCATTTCCCTTATTTTTTATAAAAAATTTGGGATGGATATAAATAGACATTTTGCAATAAAAACTGAACTTTTTTTTACGGCAATATTTTGCGTTTTCCTGGTCATTCGTTCTTTCAGCCCGGATAATTACTGGGAAACAGGAGAGAAATTCATGGACAACGCTTTCATAAACTCAATTCTAAGAAGTTCATCTTTTCCGCCGACAGACCCATGGTTTTCCGGGATATCCATGAATTATTATTATTTCGGTTATTTACTGGTTGCCGATTTGATAAAATTAACCGGAACTCTTCTCCCTATAGGGTTTAATATTGCCTCTGCGATGTTTTTTGCATTGTCCGCAAGTGCAGTTTTTGGCATCGGCTTTGGATTAACAAAAAAAATAAAATTCGGATTGGTTGCATTTATTTTTGTGCTTTTCCTTGGTAACCTTGTTGGATTCATGCAATTGCTAGTGATTCTTTTTTTCCCGGCATATTATGGACGATTCTATGTTCCAAACGGCGACCTTTTAACCCGCCTGACTACATTTAACCAATGGCCCAGCGTAAACATAATTCCGGGGGGTATTTTTGAGATACCGTATCATGTTTATCTGGTAGGCGACCTGCACCCTGACATGGTCTCAATCTCTTTTCAGTTACTTATACTGTCTATAATTTTATGCGTTCTAACAGCCAGAACAATCACACTATTTCAAACAATCATATTTGGTTTAATTGCGGGGTTTTTTTATCCCCTTAATACATGGGATTATCCTACTTATATTGCTATCATAATAGCAGCTGTATTCCTTATAATCAAGAATTTTAAAAAAGCCATCTTATTTTCGGGGCTGATTCTGATTTTAAGTTATATTCTCTATTTGCCGTACCATCTTAATTATCAAAAAGTACATGAAATTAAGGTGGTTGCTTCTGGCAGAACAGAATTAGTCAACTATCTGTTAATATTTGGAACATTTATTTTTATGATTTTTTATTTTTTATTAAATAACAATCAATCGGTGAGAAAGAATTGGTTAAAATGGCTTGTGATTCTTACAGTATTAACGCCTATAGCTTTCATATTTGGATTTCAGTTATTTGTTTTATTAGTTCCATTGGTAATTTTATCATATTCAAAAATGGTCGAGGAGAAAATCCCTGAAAAACAATTTATTTATCTTCTCGTGCTGATGGGTACATTATTGAGTCTCTTTGTTGAGATGTTTTATTTAAAAGATAATATGGACAAGCTGGGATATTTTAGATTTAACACCATTTTTAAATTATATCTACAGATATGGATTATGTGGGGAATAGCTGCAAGCTACATTTTTTATGAACTAGTTAATAAGAAAATAATATATGTTACATGTATTTTATTAATAATGGCATCAATTTATCCGATTTTTGTTACCATAAGTCAGCCAAGCGGATTCAATGTTGCGCCAAGTTTAGACGGTGAGAGGACTATTGAGAAGGAGCATCCACATGACTATCAAGCAATCGAATGGCTGAGGAATACGACTGGAATGCCGGTTGTACTCCAGGCAGCAGGTTTTTCATATACATGGAATTCCTATGTGAGCATCTTTACAGGTTTGCCAACGGTTTTGGGATGGGAATGGCATGAATACCAATGGAGAATGAATCTTGAAGAAATAAATATCCGTAGAAGTGATGTGGAAAGGGCATATACTTCATCTGATTATGAAGATATTAAAAATATTATTAATAAATATAATATAAGATATATATATGTTGGCCCGGTCGAAAGAGACCGATATAAGATAACAAATGTTTTTGAAGAACAAAACGAAAAATTTAAACTGGTTTTCAAAAACCATGAAGTAAAGATATATGAGGTTCAATAATTAAAAAACAAAACAAACCTATAAATCTTCTCTCTCCAACATTGGGTCGATGGACGAAATTACCCGCTCTGTAAACATGCTATATGAGAGATATCCATATCCATCTCTCCCAATCCGCAACGAACGTGACCTTGTAAGTAAACTCCATGCCAACGTCATGTCAAAAATCCTTTCCACCGCGGAATTGGAGCCCCGCTCACTTTGCGGGAAAGAAGTGCTTGACGCTGGCTGCGGGACAGGAGAAAAGTCGTGCTATTTTTCATATCACGGCGCCAGCGTGACCGCACTTGACCTCAGTAGTTCCTCGCTTGCGGCTGGAAGAAGGCTTGCGGAAAAATTCAAATTGAAGGTTGATTTTAACCAGTGCGACATCGCAGAATTCAAAACCGAAAAAAAGTTTGACCACATATTCTGCCTCGGAGTGCTGCATCATACCAGCGACCCGTGCATGCGTTTTCATGTGCTTGCAGGACTTTGTAAACCAGGTGGGACTATTACCGTGGGGTTATATAATCGATATGGCAGATTCATCCATAGGGCAAGGAGGCTATGGATAAAATTGAATGCAGGCGAGGATATCCAGAAGCGAATGTCATTTGTTGAAACCTCGATATACAGGGGGAAATTCAAGAATACGCATGAACAGGCTTATGCTGCGGATAAGTATGCCAACCCCTATGAGAGTTATCATTCAGTCGGGGAGGTAATTGGCTGGTTCAATAAAAATAATATTACGTATATTGGTTCGCATCCGCATACCGGAACAGGAAAGCTTCAAACCTTTTTATCCGAATTAAAGTGGTTAATCAAAAGGAACGGATTTTTCATAATATCAGGCAGGAAAAATTGATGAAGTGGCGTTTCATTGACCTTGATATGATTGACGGCTTCTATAGCGCCGCCCTTTTTGAATCCATAGCAAAGCATGTAGGCGCAGGTTCATCGCCTGAAACTATCCTTTTCTGGCGCGTCCGGTCGCCTGTTGTGTATCTTGGATATCACCAGTGCGTAGAAGATGAGATTTATGCTGATTTTTGCAGGAACCACAATATCGGGATAGTACGCAGGATACTCGGAGGCGGTTGCGGTTTCTGTGATGAGAACCAGATACTTTATTCCGTAATCGGACGGGAGGGCGGTGTGATTCCAAGCGACATTCAATCCGCATATACAAAAGTCCTGACCGGAGTGGTTATTGCTCTTGAAGCTCTTGGTGAAGGCGGTGAAATTGAACCTGCGCGCAACGCAGTCTATTCAAAAGGTAAGAAGATTTCCGGGAATGCACAGGGGCGCATTGACGGCGCAGTGCTGGTAAATGGCAGCTTGTTACTGGATTTTGATTTTGAACTGATGGATAAAGTATTGAAAAATCCCA
>JAPZAN010000127.1 GCA_027460605.1 Candidatus Methanoperedens sp. | reverse complement strand
AAACACAGAAAACAATATATCATCTGATTTTTGCGAGTAAAAATGAAATAGCAGCAAAGAACATTATGGATTACGTCATGGATGATGAAAAATTAAAGAAATATTTAAATAAATATATAAAAACATTAGAAGATTGGGGAAAACAAGAAATTAAGAAAACTAAAATGCAACCGACACTTTTTGATTTTGATGATAACTCAAAGAAATGACTAATTTCTAATATGGCAATAATATTTATGCAACATTCACACCATCACCCTCTCCCCGCACTCATTCCTCCTGTAAACCCCGAACTCGCTCTTCTTCAAAATATCCCCTTGGAACACAGGCCCATCCTTGCACACGCGCAGCCCGTCGATGCAGCACGCACCGCATATCCCGATGCCGCATTTGATATAGCGGTGGAGGCTGAACTGGGCTTTTGACGGTGCGACATTATCGAGAACCTTTTTCATCATAATCTCAGGGCCGCAGCAGCAGAGCTGGCTGTAATTTTTTGCATCATCAAGCAATTGGGTCACGTACCCGTGTATCCCTTCGGAGCCGTCATCCGTGGCAACCCGCACTTCGCCTGCGGCTTCAAATCGCTCCCTGAAAAGCAATTCCTCTTTTGTTTTTGCGCCCAGCAGCGTTGTGACCTTGAGCCCGGATGCGCTTGCTTTTTCTGCCAGCGGCGCAAGGGGAGCGGCGCCGACGCCTCCAGCGACCAGCAAAATGTGCCCATTCTTTATATCAAACCCGTTGCCGAAAGGTCCCCGGATGCCCACGGAATCGCACTCCCCAAGTTCAAATAACGCGGATGTTGCATGTCCTACTTTCTGTACCGTTATCGCATTCTCGTAGGAGAGCGCCATCGGGAGTTCATCCACGCCCCGGATCCAGACCATCACGAACTGCCCCGGGATTAGTTCAAAAGAGGTATCAAAATAAAAAGTCCTGATTGTAGGAGTCTCATCTACCACTTTTGTGATTACTGCATTAACCGGTCTCATACTTTGTGCGCCATCCCGTGTATGTCCTCAAGCGTCCATTCCTTTTCTTCCAGAAATGATTCCATGCATGAAGAAATATCATTGAATATATTAATATTATTACCAACCGCAGAACCAATTTCTACCGCCTGCGCGCCTGCCATCATGAATTCTATAACGTCCGATGCTTCTGAAATCCCGCCAACACCGATCACAGGTATATCAAGGGCTTCATAGAGGTCATAGACGCATTTTATCGCCACCGGCTTAATAGCCCTGCCTGAAAGCCCCCCGAATTTATTGCCCAGTATGGGATACCCGCTTTCGATATCAATCGCCATTCCCCGGACAGTATTGATAGCGACCACTGCATCGGCCCCGCCGCGCTGCGCAGCCAATCCTATGTCTTTTATATTCGTAACATTTGGCGTAAGTTTCACCCAGACCGGCACGTTTGTGGCTTTTTTAACGGCTCTTGTGATATCTTCCACAAGCTCGGGGTTTTTCCCGATTTCAGCGCCGTAACCGTGGGCATGCGGGCAGCTCACGTTAAGCTCGAATGCATCGGCGCGGAGTGCGCCTGCGATTTCTGAAAAATCAAGAGAGCAGCCGCCGAAGATGCTTGCGATTACTGGGACACCGGCTTCTTTTGCGATATCTATCTCGCCCTGGAAATTCTTATACGATGGGTTGGGAAGACCCATCGCATTGAGGTAACCGCAGTCCACTTCCACCATGCTTGGATTGCTGTGTCCACCTTTTGGCTCCACCCCGATGGATTTTGTGACGACAGCTCCTGCTCCGCTTTCGGCTATTCTTTTCAGGGAACCGCCTGTGGTGCCCATGATGCCCGCCGCGAGCATAAGGGGATTTTTGAGTTTTAGTCCTGTTAAAGTGAGTGAAAGCATTATGGCTTTACCATGTTTGGTAAATATTTAGTTCTTTTTATAGGCGCCCGGAACTAAACAGACGCTTTTATTTTCGACTATAAGAATTATACAGGATTATTGCAGCGACCAGGGTTATAAAAGATATAACATTGGCTGAAATAATAATTACATCCCCGATGTGATAACCATACAATGCCCACAGGATTGTGCCGGCGCTGAACTGTAATAATGTAACAGGGCTGATATCCCTGGCTGATTTTGTCCTGTGCATTTTTATAATCTGGGGCACAAACCCGAAAGTCGTAAGAAGCGCCCCCCCGATTCCTATCAAATACCATTCCATGTTTTGAAATCTCCTCACCTAATCAGCAAATTCATCAACTTATGACCTTCCACAAGCCCGAAAATACCTTCCTTTGCCGCAGCCTCATCAAACCTGTCCACATAATCCGCACTTTCAGTCGAAGAATAAATCGCAAAAGGAACAGGCTCTCTTGTATGCGTTCTCACAGATATTGGCGTGGGATGGTCGGGCAGCACCATAACCCGGAAATCCCCGAACCCGCCAAGCTCGTTCAGCATGCCTCCCACCACTTTCTCATCAAAATCCGATATTGCCTTTATCTTGGCTTCGATATTTCCCATATGCCCGGCTTCATCAGGCGCCTCGACGTGCACAAGCACAAAATCATGAGTGTTCAATGATTCAAGCGCATATGCAGCCTTACCTGAGAAATTAGTGTCCAGATAACCCGTAGCCCCGGGAACATCAATAATATCAAGACCCGCATACTTCCCGATGCCTTTTAGCAAATCCACTGCCGAAATTATGGAACCGGAAACGCCATGCATGTCTTTAAAAAGAGGCATAGCCGGGGCTTTGCCCTGACCCCACGGCCAGATAAGGTTCGCGATGTTCTTTCCGTCTTTCTTTCTTTTCATATTGATTTCATGCTTATCCAGAATGGGCTTTGAGGCTTTGATGAGATTAATCAGGAGTTTCGAGTCTTCTCCGCGCGGCAGGACATCATTAACAGATTGCCCCACTACGTCATGAGGAGGAGTGCACTGTGCTTTTTCCCCATGTTTCATCACAAGCAAATGCCTGTAACTCACACCTGCATGGAATTTGCAGTCGTTACCCAGTTCATTATCAACGGCTTCGATTAAGACCCTTGCCTCTTCGCTTGAAATATAGCCTGCGCTGTAATCTGCAATCAAACCATCTTTCTCGGTTATCAGGTTGCACCTGAAAGCTATATCATCTTTATCAAGAGCTACCCCGATGCTTGCAGCCTCAAGAGGGCCGCGCCCTGAATAATATCTTACCGGGTCATAGCCCATTATGGAAAGATTTGCCACATCGCTACCTGCGGGCATATTGTCAGGCACGGTTTTTGCAACGCCGCATTTTCCGTGCTTTGCGATAAAATCCATATTGGGAGTATCGGCAGCCTCTATCGGAGTGAGACCGCCAAGTTCAGGGAGAGGATAGTCTGCCATTCCGTCTCCTACGAGAACGATATATTTCATACCGCCCACTAAAGAGAAGCATATACAATAAAATTTCGGTTAAAATCCGTCAGATATGCGAGATGAAAAGATTCGCTGAATTCTCAAAAATTATATTAACTTTTCACTACAAAAGCCAGGACCAGCACAATAATAACCACAAATTGCGGCACTAGATACCATTTTACCATTTTTTGGAGCCCTGCCACGCGGTTGTTCAGTTCATTCAAATCTTCTGTGAGCTTCCTTACCGAGTCATCTGCCTGCAGTGAAGGGACAGATATCACTGGCTGGGCGACAGCCTGAACGGGTTGAGCGGTAGTCTGAACTGGTTTGGTATTTTTCAGCATATAAGTTTTCTTTGGTTTGACAATTACTGGCCTAACTTTCTCTATAGGCTTAAAATTGGGATCTCTTCCTTTGCCTAAGGTCTGGAATATTTGATCCTCAGTTACATCTAATATTGACATAATGTACCCTCGTAATGTATAATATTGTTATAACTCTTATATAATTCTTATTGTGTAAAACGTGGCACAATGTCCCTTGATTGCAATTATTGAGAGATTATTTTCCCCAGAAGGGATTTCCCCTGCGCTTTATTTCCATATATGCCATGAGCGTTTCCTTATCCTCGATTTTCATAGCCTCGAAAAGCTCCTGCTCTGCTATTTTCGCATGTTTCTCAGGCACGTCAATATAAAGCGTATCCCCTTCCTTTATCTGCCGCCCGACTGTGGGTCCATCGATAGCCACAGCAACCTCCTTGCCCGCGCCAGCCTCGCCTATATTCTCGCTATTTTCCTGGATTCCTTTTATTGTCCCCACAATCACGCCATTATCCTTCATAACTTCAAGATTTGTCTTTATAACTCCGCCAAGCACTCTCACACCCACAACGGCGGGCTTGCTCTGCCTGAATGTGCAATCGGGCAATATCTTGAACCGCCCGGGCTTTATAATGGTCTCATAGCGCTTTTTCTCCATGAGCTGCTTTTGTTCGACCACCCATTTCTTGTAATCCTCGATAAGCCGGTAGATGACGTTATTGACAAACAGCTTGATGTCAGAACCCATGAGTTCCTCTCTGGCATCAGGCAGGACATCCACTTCAAAACCCAGGATTGCCAAGAATAGCGGGTCTTTTATTGTTTTTTGTTTTCTTTTTTCAGTTCGTTCACAAGAGCTTCAAGAGAACCTATCGTGTCGGCCTTGATAAGAACCCCGTTTGATTCGGTTTCTATCCTCACCGCATCTATCTCGGATTTTATCGCAGCAGCCACTTCCTCGATATTGCCGTCAACGACGCGTACCTGCGAGCCGGCAAGAGCGCCTTCAAGCGATGGTGCAGCGATTTTAACACCCGATGCTGCGACCACTTTCTTCACCTGCTTGAATTTCTCTTCCGCGCGTATCTCGGAAAGCGGGCGCGGTTTCAAGAGGGCGCGGATTTTCGTGGCAATCGGGGTTCCCCTGCTTCCCACGACTATGGTATCACCCACGTTTAGCTCGCCGTCATATAATATCACATCAAGCGTAGTTCCAAGACCCACTTCTTCCTTTACTTCAAGGACGGTTCCAATGCCCGGACCGACTGCCCTGTATTCAAGGTCTTTTTCAAGGAATTTTTGCGCCAGTCCCATCAATATCATCAGGAGGTCGGGTATCCCTTCCCCGGTCTTTGCGCTTATCGGTACCACGCCAATATTCCTCTGGAAATCCCGCACACGGTCGTACCTGTCAGAGCTGAAACCCATTTCATAGAGTTTGCCGATTATTACATATATTTTTTCATCAAGCGCAACCTTTGTATGTTCCGGCTGTCCGGGATATGAGATTATAAAAGGCTGACCTGATTGCGGGTTCCACCCTGTAACTTTGTCTATCTTTGTTGCCGCGACAACAAACGGCGTCTTGAATCTTTTGAGTATTTCGACTGCTTCTATTGTCTGTGGCTGGAATCCCTCGTTAATATCAACAACCAGTATAGCAAGGTCGGCAAGCGCACCGCCTCTTGCCCGAAGCGTTGTAAAAGCCCTGTGCCCGGGAGTATCTATAAAGAGCAGACCCGGAACTTTTGTATCTCCCTTAAAAACCGGTCCGCATACGCGTTTAATAACCTCAAGAGGCACTTCTGTCGCGCCTATATGCTGCGTTATCAGACCCGCTTCCCGCTCTGCAATTGTTGTACCCCTTATCCTGTCAAGCAGCGAAGTTTTACCGTGGTCAACATGCCCCATCACGCACACGATGGGGGTGCGCAGATTATTTTCCATACCCTATAGATTGTACTGAGTTATTATACACTTTCTGTTAATTTCACTATCAATAGTTCAGGATGGTCTTGAATTAAGTGAGACTGCCAGCCTCCACAACATCGTACTCAATCGGCTTATAATCCTGAACCAGCAATCGCAATGTTATATTAGTATTATTTATAAAATGTCTCTTTTCATTTGTAAACCCGGTATTGCTGCCCTCTCCTTCAAGAATAAACGATTTTTCTTCAAGAATCGTGTTATCATTTATTATTTGCGCTTTTATGGAAAGAGGGATATTCCGCTGGTTATAGATTTGAATTTTCATTGATACGAGTTCTAATTTCCCGTTGCCCCAGTCAACGGGTTTCAGCATCCGCGCCGTGACAAAGATTGTATTAGGCGGCAATTCTTTGGGTATTAGTTGTGTTACCTTTGGCGTCGTTATTTCTATTGTGGGAACAGGAGTGACGTTGGACATATTCGTACCGGATATATTCGTGCTTACCGGCTCTTTTTTTTCCGGCGATTGAACACATCCGCTTATGATCAATATCACAATTCCCAGAATTACAAACCCGATTTTTGCGCTCAATTTCTCACCTTCAACAATAGAATTCACTTGAAAATATACCCTTAATTTTCGTATATCCAGGCTTCGTCAACTCTGGAATATCCCGCTATCTCTGAATCCTTGAAATGGATGCTTATTTCCCTTTTCGCCGAATCCGGTGAGTCGCTGGCATGGACTATATTGCGCCCCGTATCGAGGGCAAAATCGCCCCTGATAGAACCCGTGGCAGCATTTACAGGGTTGGTAGCCCCGTTTATTGCCCGCATTACCGCGACCGCGTTCTTGCCTTCAACCACCATTGAAACCGAGGGCCCTGATGTAATAAAACTTATCAGCGAATTAAAAAAAGGTTTTTGTGAATGCTCAGCATAATGTTTTTTGGCAATGTCCGTGGAAATCGTATTCATGCGCATGGCCACTATCTTAAGTCCGCGCCGCTCTATCCGGCGTATAACCTCCCCGACCAGCCCCCGCTGTACGCCGTCGGGTTTAACCATCACGTAAGTGCGCTCCACGGTTCCCACCTTTTATGCTGTTTTCCCTCTTGCTTTACGTCCCGCCTCTGTCCATCTGACCTTGCGTGGAATCCTGCCAAGATTTAAATTCCCCTGGCATTTGGATGAACAAAAATAGAAGACAGTCCCGTCCTTTTTGGCATAAAGTTTGCCGGTGCCAAGCTCAATAGCGCCTCCGCAGAAAGAACATTTCTTTTTTTCCATGATTTCACCTTGACATTAATTTCTTTGCTTCCCTTGAAGTCTCAAGCAAAATCAGGATATCGCCGCGCTTCACCGGTCCGACAACGTTGCGGGTAATAATCCTGCCTTTATCCCTGCCGTCCAGTACCCGGCACTGTATCTGCATGGCTTCACCATGCATGCCGGTCTTACCGACGACTTCAATTATTTCAGCGGGATATCCCGCGTCTTCATCTGCCATGCTCTCACTTCTTCAAGGCCTGGACTTTCTGCGCCACTTCATCAACCAGCTCTTTGCCTTTTCCCGGTTCAACTATCGCCGCTGCCCCGCTGCCCACGCTCAATCCGGCGGCTGCGCCAAGTTCCACCTGTTTTTTGACATAGATATATGGTGTATTCTTTTCCTCGCAAAGTGCGGGCAGATGCATTACAATTTCAGGCGGATTCACGTCTTCGCCGATTATTACAAGTTTTGCAATTCCACGCTCGATTGCTTTTGTGGCTTCGTTTGTTCCTTTCTTAATCTTTCCTGTATCCCGTGCCATCTCCAAAGCTTCTAATGCTTTATTGGATAAATCGGCGGGAACTTCAAATTTGATATATGTTTGTGCCATTTTAATTACTTCCTTCAGGATTTAATCCTTCATCATTCATCCGATTAAAAGTATCGGCGTTCCTTACATCATCAAGAGGTATATATTTTGCGCTAATAAATTTCTTCGTTCAATACACTGAAAATATCAGGTGATACTATCCTGACATAGGTATAATTTCCGCTTCCGGTTATATTATATTGTTCGAAACCATTTTTTGTGCTGTTGGCTTTTAATTCGTTGAGTTTTTTCAAAGTGCTTGAGTTCACATTCATGTATGCGGTGGTCCTTTCATAACTCCCATTGGTTGTCCGGATACCCATATAAAATTGTTTTGCAAAGGTCACATTTGAATTTATTGTTTGATACGGCGCAGGCTCAACTTTGCCAAGCAAACCTTCATACTGGTCATAGGCGGTTGTCGTTTTGTTCAGGCTTGTTATGATTCCAAGAACCTCCAGAGCTGTTTGTTGCGGCGCAAGAACTACAGGTGTCCCCATGAGATTTATAAGTCCGGCTAGCCCCTGCTCCTGCCTTATGAGTATGACGTGGTTAAGATACGTCTGCGGATTAACAATGTAACTGAAATCATTCCTGGGAGGATACATTGTGCTCAAGAGCAGGAACGACTGGTTACTGTCATCGCTCAACCTGCTGTAATACAGCCGTGTGGTATTTGATTTGTAAATAGAATCGGCTTCTTTTATTAACGAGGCCATGTTTGGAGATGCCTGTAGTATCCCCTGCGTCATCTGAGGCGTCATGCCATCAATAGCCACAAAATCTGCTGTGACTGCCCCGTAAGGTGTCATGTTGAGGGCATCTGTAATTGAATAGAACGGCTGGAATCATAAATGCGGCGAGTAATTTGTATGCATCCTGCTGTTCCATGCTCCCTCCTAATGCTTTTCTTATATTAAAGCATCACGTAACTTTTATATACAATGTACTCATTTATACATCATTGTACAAGATTGTACAGTGAGCATTATGAAAGAATATATCCTGAAACTCATACAAAACCAGAGCCTCACTACAGAAGAGGCGGGGCTTGCAATAACCAAGATATTCAGCGAGGCGACCGACGCGCAGATAGCGGCGTTTTTGACAGCCCTGAAGATGAAGGGCGAAACGCCTGCCGAGATAGCGGGGCTGGCGCTTGGCATGAAGAAAGCCGCCAATATTATATCCCCGAAAGTCACCGGCACACTTATCGATACCTGCGGAACCGGCGGGGATTCGACAGGCACCATCAATGTAAGTACGGGAGCAGCCATAGTGACCGCTGCATGCGGTGTTTTTGTAGCAAAGCACGGCAACTATTCAATCACTTCAAAATCAGGAAGCGCCGATGTACTCAAGGAGCTCGGCGTTAAGATTGACTCCTCGCCCAAAGATGTGGAAAATATCATAGAAAAAGTGGGTATAGGTTTCATGCTCGCGCCTGTATTTCACCCCTCAATGAAAAGAGTGGCGCAGATAAGGCGGGACCTGGGTTTCAGGACTGTGTTCAATATCCTCGGGCCGCTTACGAATCCGGCGAATGCAAAGGCACAGTTGATCGGCGTTTTTGACGGCTCCCTGTGCGAGCCCATGGCAAACGTCCTTAACATACTCGGGACTGAAAGGGCGCTCGTTGTCCACGGCAGCGGCATGGATGAGATATCAAATACAGGCGAAACCCGGGTAGCAGAATTGAACAGGGGCAGGATAACAAAATATACCCTGACGCCGGAAAAGCTTGGCATCAAGCGCGCTACGGCCAGTGAAATCGCAGGCGGAACCCCTGAGGAAAATGCAAGGTTTATCGTGGAAGTGCTAAAAGGGAAAAAATGTCCAAAGAGGGATATCATAACAATAAATGCAGGCGCAGCCCTGCTCGTCAGCGGGAAGGCTGATACCATCGAATCCGGGATAATAATGGCGAACCGGTCTATTGACACAGGCGCAGCCCTGGATAAATTAAAAGACTTCGTGAATGAGGCAGGCGACCCCGGAAAGCTTGCGCGGTTTTTGTAATTTGATTTCTGAAAACATGGGTAAACAATTGAACCTTAAAAATATTGTTTTGATAGGACGAACCTTTGAGGAGTACTATAGAATGTTCGATTTAGATAATTTACATAAAAATGAACTGATTCTTGATGTCGCATCCGGGGTAAGTTCTTTCTGCGCCGAAGCCAATGCAAAAGGATGCAATGTGACCGCATCGGATAGAATTTACACTTCCAGCCCATTGGAAATCGGGCAGAAATGCAGGCAAGACCTTGATGTGGTACTAAAACAATTGCCTGAGATTGTTGATTTATATGTATGGAATTTTTTCAAAGATATACAGGCGCTAAAAGCTCAACGAGAAAAAGCGTATAAGTTATTTATTGAAGATTTTAAAAACCATGGAACAAAAAGATACATGCCTGTTGAGTATCCTTCTTCTGGTTTCATTGATAACCGGTTTACCACTTCCCTGGTATCACATTTTTTGTTTCTGTACGAAGATCATATAAATTACGATTTACACAAGAAAATTATTTTGGAACTTCTTAGAATAACATCAAAAGAAATTCGTATTTTCCCGGTTGTGAATTTAAAAGGAGAAAAATCGTCATTGGTTGATACTTTGATGCATGATCAGGACTTCAAGCGATTTCAAATATCGATAAAAAAAGTTGATTACGAATTTATGAAAAACGGAAACGAAATGATGGCAATAACACATTAAGAGAGTAACAATGAAAGTTAAAATATGCGGTATCAAAGCAGACCGCGACCTTAACATGGCAATAAACGCAGGGGCGGACGCTGTGGGATTCATAACCGAAGTGCCAGTGGATTCCCCCAGGAAAATCAGTATATCCGAGGCAACAAGGCTGATTTCAAAAGTGCCGGTTTTTGTAACTTCGGTGCTTGTGATAATGCCGGAAACAGCCGAGCAGGCAATCCGGATGATAAAGACGGCAAGACCTGGTGCGGTGCAGGTACATAATGCAATGGCGCTTTCGGAACTTAAGCAAATAAAGGAAACCGGGGTAAAGCTCATTAAAACAATCCCTGTATCCCATGATTCGGAACCCGGAACGCTGGTAAAACAGATTAGTGAACTTTCAGGAATAGCGGATGCAGTTCTTCTCGATACAACTATCGATGGGAAAACCGGCGGAACGGGAGCGCAGCATGACTGGGAAGTCAGTTCCGAAGTGGTTCTTCATGCTGGCATGCCTGTAATACTGGCAGGCGGTTTGAATCCTGAAAATGTCAGAGATGCTGTCAGGAGCGTGCGCCCGTATGCTGTGGATACGGCTTCGGGTGTGGAAACTGATGGGAAAAAAGACGAAAAGAAAGTGATGGCTTTTATCAATAATGCGAGGATGCATGGAATTTGATATTAGTGAACCGGACTTCATAAGCCTTGCAGAAGAAAAGCCTGTGATAATCCAGCTTATGGCGAAGGTACAAACTGAATGCTCCCCTCTTGACCTTTACGCGGCGATGGATAAAAAATGCGCATACCTTCTTGAATCAGTGGAGAAGGAAAAAAAGCATGCACGATTCTCTTTTGTCGGGGCATTGCCAGATGCGGTCATTACAATAAAGAACAGGATGTTAACGCTTGATTACACGCACAGGACAAACCTGATTAAGCTAATCGAGACCTCGCTTTCGGAGGTGTGCGATTCCGGAAAGGGAAGGGAAAGCAGGCTTAAAGCAGGTTTTGATACGATGGATGCCATAAGGGCGGCGTTTGCAGCCTCTGGTGTTAGATTCATCGGCAAGAGTTTTGACAGGCAGACATTTCTTGGCGGAGCTATCGGTTTTTGCGCTTATGATATGGTTTATGATTGCTGGCTGGATATCCCCCCAAAGAAAAGCAATACCCCTGACGCGCAGTTTGCACTCACTACAAAAACCGTGGTTTTTGACCACATGACCGATGAGACCTATATAGTGGTCACACCATTCGTCATGAGAGGAGATAATCCACAGGCTGTGTATCAGGCTGCAAAGGCGGATACCGAAAAGCTGGCAATCGTGATAAACAACGCCAATGCGCTTGTTTCAAAGAAAAACATGCCCGCGCAAATAACGTGCAATATGCAAAAAGAGGAATACGAAGATGCGGTAAGGTGTGCAAAAAAACACATTATCGACGGCGATATTTTCCAGGTTGTTCTGTCACGCAGGTATGAGGTAACAACAGACCAGACGCCGCTTGAACTATACACAGTGCTCCGCAGCGTCAATCCAAGCCCGTACATGTATCTTTTTGAGTTTGACGGCACAAGTATCATAGGCGCAAGCCCGGAGACCTTGCTTTCTGTCCATAAACGGAAGGTTATAATCAACCCGATAGCCGGCTCATGCCCGCGCGGGAATACCAAAGCGGAGGATGAAGCATACGCAAAAGAGATGCTGGAAAGCGAAAAAGAGCGGGCTGAGCATGTGATGCTGGTTGACCTCGGGCGCAACGATGTGCGGATGGTCTCAAAAGGCGGCTCGGTGAAAGTGGATGATTTCATGTCTGTCCTGAAATACTCTCATATCCAGCATATAGAGAGCACCGTGTCCGGGGAGCTGCGCGATGAATGCGATCAGTTCGATGCCACGCGCGCTATATTCCCGGCTGGTACGCTTTCGGGCGCGCCAAAGATTCGGGCAATGGAGATAATACACGACCTTGAGAAAGATGCAAGGGGTATTTACGGAGGGGGCGTGGGATATTATTCCTGGAACGGGGATGCGGATTTTGCTATCGTGATTAGGACAATAATCAAGAACGGCAAAACTGCAATAGTTCAGGCTGGCGCAGGGATAGTGGCTGATTCCGACCCCGAATACGAGTATAACGAGACAGAGCGCAAGATGGCGGCGATGATTAAGGCGATTGGAGGAGTGACATGAAGGTCTTATTCGTGAACAACAAGGACTCTTTTGTATGGAACCTTGTGGATTACGTGTCCATATTCGAGCCTGATACCATTGTTGTTCCAAATACCATTTCGCTTGGCGAAGTTAAGAAAATTAATCCTGATGCCATAGTGATATCGCCTGGTCCGGGACATCCTGCAAACCCGAAGGATATCGGAAATTGTCTTGAGATTATCAGGGAATCGAGTGTCCCACTTCTGGGAATATGTCTTGGTCATCAGGCGATAGCAGTGGCTTTCGGGGGGGAAGTGGGTCATTCACCCTCCGGACCTGTGCACGGGAAGACCACGCTTATTAACCACAATGATGACAGCATATTCCGTGGAGTGCCAAACCCTGTTGTGGGAGGAAGGTATCATTCACTTACCATAACAAAGCTGCCGCAAGAGCTTGAGGTGACTGCAAGGACAGAGGACGGCATCATAATGGGAGTGAAGCACAGGAAGAGACCGATATTCGGACTGCAATTCCATCCTGAGTCTGTGCTGACGCCGGAAGGGTTGAGGATAGTGGAGAATTTTTTGAGGATGGCGCGGGGAAGATAAATTGCGGCGCTTAAAGAAAAGGCTAAAGAGTTTCAAAACTTATCTTGGATAATATGGCTCGTTTAAACCTCGAAAGGATCAATGGTTTAATCAATGAAAAAATCAAAGAAAATTTGAATCTTGATTATAAAAGAGAATTGGATGAACGTAATAATGAAATTGCTAAGGACATATCGGCTTTTGCTAATGCCAGTGGTGGTAAAATCATCTACGGAATCAGTGAAAAAGATGATTTGCCAAGTTCAATAAATTGGATAGAAAGTAAAGGCGTTAAAGTAAAGATTGAAGATATTATTTTAAATCACATTCAGCCAGAATTAAAAGGATACGAAATCTACTCTATTGAGAATTCCGGTAACCACTCGCAAGCAATTTTTGTAGTGGACATTCCGGAAAGTTCAGATGCTCCGCACATGGCAGATTATCGGTATTACATAAGGCGTAATTTCAAATCAGAGTACATGGAAGATTCTGAAGTCAAGAATGCGATTTTCAAAAAAGGGCTGAGAAAAGCGCTTGAGTTTGAAGTTTTACAAAACATAGAAATGGCTAATAGTACATACAAACGTTTAGAATCATATACAATATCTCATAAGCGAGCACCAATATTACTCATACCTTTCTATACAGAAGCTTGGAGAGCTATTGTTAGTTCAGGGATCCTTTTCATTTTAAAAGATAAAGCTACCACTCTGGTGGAGGCTTATAGCACAATTTATGAAATTAATTATTTAATCGATTCTCTTAGATATGAAAAATATGGTAAAGAAGAATGCGTATATACTCAATATGATACTTCAAAGCCCGAACATGGTACTTGGCTTCCAATGATAATTAGAGATAAAATTGCAAAGTTACAAGGTATCCTTCAAAAAGTTAAATTAGATTGAAACGCAAAAGATGAGCTTCGATAATCTAAAGCTGCAATGCCATCTTTATTATCGTCCCAAATCCCTCAACTCAAACCCCACAATCCCCTTCTCCTAATTACTTCACCGCCACAATCTTCACAATATCCCCATTCTTCAATTCGTGCTTCTCCCCCAGTCTCATCTTGGTGCGCGCATCCACGGCATATAGAAAGCCCTTCCCGATATCTGTGTGAACCATAAAAGCCAGGTCCTTCGGCGTGCTTCCTTTCTTCAGGAGAAATGCATCTGGAAGTATTCTTCCCATCTTATCAGTAAACCTGTTCTCATCCTCAACAGGATAAACCACCACAAGGTCAAGGAGCTTGAAAACCGTTTCATTAATGCATTTCTGGATGCCTGTGCCGCTATTTTTCTTCATCAGGAGGCGGATTTTCTGGAGAGCCTCTTTCTGGGCACCAATCAGGTTTGGCGATTCAACAAAGTCGGCATCCCCGGGTATGTATTTTACCGCCCCTCCTTTATCAGCCATACGAAGCGCCACTTCTGCCGCAGCGCTGACTGGTATTGCGCCGACCTTCACAAGCCGCTCAATATTTTCCTGTGATGCAGCATCAATTTTATTTGCAGCGATTATCAGGGGTTTACTTTCAGCCCTTAACATGTCTGAAAGCCCGATAATCTGTTCATCAGTCCACATCTGGGGTTTATCGCGCGGGAGTTTCAGTTTGGTCAGTACCGTTTTCACATGACCGTCAGTGATTCCCGCACCCTCAAGCTGACCTGCGATTGTCTCCTCCAACTTTAGCCCTTCGGCCTGTACCTTGCGGGAAAGCCGCTCCCAGTTGCGCTTTAAAATCCCGAACATCCACATTGTAATCTCATGTTCAAGGAATTCTATGTCGCCCAGCGGGTCATGTGAACCCACAGGCACCGGGTTTCCTTCAATATCGGTTCCGCCCGATGCGTCTATGACATGAATAATTGCCTTTGCCTGCCTCAGGTTGTCAAGAAATTCATTGCCGAGCCCGCGCCCCTTATGGGCATCCGGGACAAGTCCTGCCACATCTATCATTTCTATAGGTACAAAACGCACACCATCCCTGCAATTCCCGCAATCGAGTTTTAATTCCCTGCACGGGCAGATTGCCCTCGCATACGCAACGCCGTGGTTGGCGTCTATGGTAGTAAAAGGATAATTTGCAATCTCAACATTTGCAAGAGTCGCGGCTTTGAAAAATGTTGATTTCCCTGAATTCGGTTTTCCTGCAAGAGCTATTGAAACAGCCATGCTCTTAATACATTTCTTCTGGACTTAACTTTTATCTCAGGTCAAGCGCCACGGTCGAATCCGGTTAATCCGGATTTTACATCTGATTAAAGTATTTCTTTTATCTTGCAGGCCGTCTTCTCAAGCTCATTGATAATAGGTCCAATACTCGCATCTTTTGTTATCAACACAGAAATCAGCGCTTTTTGACCGGCGGTTGTAGTGATAAGTTTTCCCCCCTCATAATCAACGATTATGCAGTTTGGGCTTACTTTCTCAAGCTTGTTTGTAACCTTTTCCGCAGCCCTCAGCATGGTTGCCGACATGAGAGTTAACATCTCCATATCGTTATTCGCTGGTTCGCCGATGAGGAATCCATCCCGCCCTGCCAGCGCCAGCATTGTTACTCCCTCTACCTGTTTCAAATCCAGAAGGATGCTATTGTATATTTCGGTCATCTTTCCCCAATTCATATTTTGCTTCCCTGAATAACAATAAACTTCCAGTATATTAATTTTATCGGAACTGAATCAAGAATAATAGTAGGATAAAAATTTATATAAAATATATAAATATTATATAAAAAATATAGGGGAATTAAACCCTTATTTTAACTTCATCAATTAAGAAAGGAGGATAGAATATACCATTTTCCGTGATTATGCCGGTTACGTTTTCCATCGGGGTTGCATCGAAAGCAGGATTATACACATCCACATCAAGGGGAGCTATCTGCCGGTTCCCGAAAAACCTTAATTCTTGCGGTTTCCTGATTTCTATCTCGACATCGTCTTCAAGCCTCTCAAAGTCAAATGTCGAGACGGGCGCAGCCACATAGAACGGTATCCCGTGCTCTTTTGCGATAATCGAATGGGTATAAGTCCCGATTTTGTTGAATACGGCATCCTGGGTTATCCTGTCGGCTCCCACAATGACCTTGTCCACCATGCCTTTCCTCATCACATGACCCGACATGCTGTCCGTGATTAGCGTCACAGGAATCTTATCTTCCATGAGTTCCCACGTAGTCAGCCTGCTTCCCTGGTTTAACGGGCGCGTCTCGCGCCTGCTTCCCTGGTTTAACGGGCGCGTCTCGCACGCTATCACCTTTATGTCCTTTCCATCGGCGCGGGCTGAGCGGATAACCCCAAGCGCCGTTCCCCAATCAACACAGGCAAGCCTTCCGGCATTGCAATGCGTAAGAACAGTATCCCCATCCTCAAGCAAAGACGCTCCGTATTCACCAAGCTGCATATTCTTCTTTACGTCCTCATCCGCGATTGCTTTTGCCTCATCAAGAGCGAACATCCTTGTTTCTTTAATGTTCCTGGCATCTTCCATAGCCCTGATGACACGTTTCACACCCCATGACAGGTTTACTGCCGTGGGTCTTGTGGCAATCAGGGTTTTACCTGCATTTTCGATATTTTTAATTAAAGCGTCAAGAGAAGAGGCATTACTTTTAAATGCAGAAAGCGCTACTCCAAAACCTCCGGCAGCGCCAAGGGCAGGAGCGCCCCTTACCCTCAGGGAGATTATGGCTTCGCATAAAGACTCTATCGTGCTGCATTCGATTATCCTGTATTCCGCAGGCAAAAGGGTCTGGTCGATCATGATAATATTGTTCTTTTCATAATCCCAGTCAATGGTTCTCATTTGCTGGCTATATCATGCCATACATATTTAAATACTGCAGTTTATGTAAAAAGCATGATAGTCATAAAGATTGGCGGGAGCCTGATTCACAGGGGAAGGGAGCTTGTCAGGGAGATAATTGAATATTCAAATTCCGAAGATGAGACAATCCTGATAGTACCCGGCGGCTCAATCTTTGCAGATACCGTGCGGAGAATAAGCGCCACGGAGGAAGCCGCCCACTGGATGGCAGTTCTTGCGATGGAGCAATATGGCTATTATCTGGGCAATGGAAACGGTGTGAAACTTATTGACAACATGGATATCGATGGAAAGGGCGCATATATTCTTCTTCCTTACAATCTCCTGAAAACGAAAGACGAACTTCCTCATTCCTGGGATGTAACCTCGGATACGATTGCTGCATGGGTTGCGCAAAAACTTGGGGCAAGGTTCATAAAAGCTACTGATGTGGATGGAATATACCTGGACGGGGCGCTCAAAAAGGAACTTGAGGCGTCGGAACTACTGGGGAAAGAGACATGCGTGGATGCCTATCTTGCGCATTTTCTCATGAAACATAAAATGAATTGCGAGATTATAAACGGCAATTGTCCCGGAAGATTGAAAAACGCACTTAAAAGTAATGTAATAGGGACTCTTATTAAAGGATAAATTTAATAGGCTTCGATTCTCTATGTGTGCTCCACAGGAGAATATTATGACCAGAAGAGAAAAATCACAAAAATGTATTTCATGCGGAGTAAATCTTATTGAGCGCGGTTATGCGCGCTTTCCTTGCCCGCAATGTGGAGCAGAGCTTGGAAGATGCGCGGCATGCAGGCATCAGAGCAATAATTATAAGTGCCCTGGCTGCGGCTTTGAAGGTCCGTGAAGAAAATGGGAGAAGTAGCTGCCAAAATAAGAATCATGCCTTCTGGCATGGATGTTGATTTAAATAAGCTCAAAGAAGCTCTGGCAAAAGTGATTCCAAATGGGGTGCGGCTGCACGGGTTTTTGGAAGTGCCTGTTGCATTCGGCCTTAAAGCCCTTATGGTTGTTGTAAAGGTAGGCGATATTGAGGGCGGGACAGAGAAGGTTGAAGAGGCTTTTAGCAAAGTGAGCGGCGTAGAAAGTGTCTCCGTGGAAGAACTGGGCAGAATGTAAATATTAAATAATTTTTTCCCTTTTATTAAAGGGCCTGTAGATCAGGGGTAGATCGTTGCGTTCGCAACGCAAAGGCCGCGGGTTCGAATCCCGCCGGGTCCATCATCACTGCCTGGCGTTATTGGCGCCTTTGCACGTTGCAGTGCAGAGTCGGCTGTGAACCACTGTTCTTAAAAAAATAATGAAAAAGCCATGGCGTCAAATCGTTGACAGGGCACGAATTGCACGAATAGCTTCCCTCAAAATCTCTTGCTATCATAGACGTGTTCACATCCCTGATGCAGCGATGCAGATACTGGCTACGGGTAGTGGAGCAATCAACCGCTACGCCTCATGGTTATGCGAAGGCTGCGCTTTACGGGGGTGCAGGTGGTGCCTACCATATTCATTAACGTCAAACGCACTTTGTTGGCGCACCGTCTTCTATTGAGGCACTACGGCAAGCTATTTGAGAGTTTTAGATTTTTTTCGACGCCATGCTACAAACAAAACCGAAAAGTTAATTAATTTATAACTAGTATAACGATTCCAAATTAGTATCACAATGATTCAATCCCGCCAGGCATATCATCCATTTTGTATTTCCATTTGAAAATTACTGGCATTTCATTCAGGTCATCAAAATACTGACAAATACGTTCGATTAGTTC
>JAPZAN010000126.1 GCA_027460605.1 Candidatus Methanoperedens sp. | reverse complement strand
GTTGAGGCAGTAAAACAAAAGATTCAGGGCGAATTCAGGTGAAAATATGGCAGATAGAAAATTCGATAGAAAATTCGAAGAACAGAAAGTAGAATGGGTTCCTCAAACAAGGCTTGGCAAATTAGTCAAGGAAGGACAGGTAACCACGATGAGCGAAGCCCTTGAGTCGGGACTACCCATAAGAGAGTACCAGATAGTTGACGCGTTGCTGCCTGAAATAAGAGATGAAGTCCTGGATATCAATATGGTCCAGAGGATGACAGATTCCGGCAGGCGGGTAAAATTCAGAGCCACGGTAATTGTAGGCAATGGCGATGGCTTTATCGGCATCGGGGAAGGCAAGGATGTCCAGGTTGGCGTGGCTATCAGAAAAGCGATAGATACTGCCAAGATGAATATAATCAATATCAAGAGAGGCTGCGGCTCGTGGGAATGCGGCTGCGGTCTGGGTCATACGGTACCTTTTGAGGTTATAGGTAAAGCAGGCAGTGTAGAAGTGGAACTTAAACCCGCCCCCCGCGGTCTTGGTTTGGCTTCAGGCGGAACTGCAAAAAAAGTACTTGAAATTGCCGGCATAAAAGATGCATGGACAAAAGTATATGGCGAAACACGAACAACTATCAATTTTGCCAAGGCAACATATGATGCTCTTATGAAAACCACAACAATGAAGGTGTGAAAAATGTACGCAGCAGTTCGACTTCGCGGCGGCGTGAAGACGCGGCAGGATATCAGGGATACATTGAGTATGATGCGTCTTGATAGAATAAACCACTGTGTAATACTCCCCGATACACCAAACTACAAGGGGATGATTCATAAAGCAAAGGATTACATTGCCTGGGGTATGATTAGTCCTGAAACCCTTGCACAGATGCTGGAAAATAGAGGAAGGCTCGAAGGCGGGGACGCTTTGACCCTTGAATACCTTACAAAGAATACTAAATTCAAATCGTTTGGCGACCTGGCGAAAGCCATTTGCGAAGGGAAATCATCTATATCCGACGTTCCTAAATTAAAGCCTGTTTTCAGGATGCATCCGGCAAGAAAAGGTCTTAAAGGCACAAAAAGGACATTCCAGGAAGGGGGAGACCTCGGGTTCCATGGTGAGCAAATCAATGCCCTGTTAAACAAGATGAGGTAATTTTTATGGCAAAACAAAAAACAAAGAAATTCAGGGGTTCAAGAACCTGCGGCGGCGGTACGCATAAGAACAGAAGAGGCGGCGGAAGCCGCGGAGGACGAGGGAATGCAGGCACATGCAAACACCACTTTGTCAGGTCAATGCAGCGGGGTCTGAGTTTTGGCAAACACGGTTTCAAAAGACCATTATCGGTTGCTTCCGATAAAGTCATCGTGAATGTTGGAAACCGCTCTTTATTACGGCTAATGAATTCTCATCTGTTGCAAAACAGAAAATCGAAGAAGCCAAAGGACAGGCAAAAGCGTCACAACCCCCTAACGCAGAGTAAAAGAATATGGCCTTTGAAAGTCTTGCCCCCCTGTTGAATCGCCTTCCTGCGGTCTCGCGTCCCGAAGGTCATGTGCATTTCAAGAAAAAACTGGGATGGACGCTTGGGATTCTTGTCCTTTATTTTGTTCTGGCGAACATACCTTTGTTCGGGCTTGATAAAAGCTCAATAGATCTTTTTGAGCTTTACCGTGCATTCTTTGCGGGCGCGTCAGGTTCGCTCATGGTACTCGGAATAGGACCCATAGTAACGGCTTCGATAGTTCTGCAATTGCTTGTGGGGGCAAATGTTATCAGGATGGATCTTACAAATCCGCATCAGCAGGCTATTTTCCAGGGTCTGCAGAAATTACTTGTCTTTGTAATGATAGCTCTTGAAGCGCTGCCGCAAATCCTTGGCGGCTATATGAAAGCGGATGCGGGGCTTGCAGCGCAGCTCAATATTAGTGTCAGCTGGATAACTGTATTGCTATTCATACAGATATGCATCGGGGGTGTGCTGATTCTCTACATGGATGAGATAGTCTCCAAATGGGGCATAGGTTCAGGCGTGGGAATGTTCATTATCGCCGGTGTATCGCAGCAAATCGTCCAAGGCATATTCAACTGGAAACTGGATGAGACAGGGTTCCCGATTGGGCTTATCCCGAAATGGATATATATTGCAAGTCCGTCATCGAATATCGGTCTTGATTATCTCCTGACCGGTGACGGGATATTATTTTTACTGGTGAAAGGCGGTATTCTGGCACTCCCAGTGAAACTTATCTACGCAAGTGTTTTGCCCATGATCCTGGTGAGGGCACTGCAGGCGAATATCCAGATGGTGGGACTTATCCTTTCAAGCAGGGGTATTAATTTATTGGGTGAATTCAAGCAGGCTACGCCTGTGAATGGTCTTATGTATTATCTTTCTCCTATCCAGGGACCTAATAATTGGATGCCATCACTTGTGTCATCCCATTTCACAAGTCTCGGGGTCGCGCCTCCGGCTATATGGCAGATTGTGCTTCATGTCCTGACCGATGCTTTCATGCTAATAATTGGCGGTATAATATTTGCTCTCTTCTGGATTGAGACAACTGGTATGGGAGCAAAGAACGTGGCTGAAAAAATCCAGAGGTCGGGGATGCAGATACCGGGCTACCGCAGAAGCAGCGGAACGCTTGAACGCGTGATGCAGCGCTATATCCCCAAGGTAACGGTGATAGGCGGTGCGTTCATAGGATTGCTGACGCTCATAGCCAGCCTTCTCGGGACGCTGGGAGGCGCAGGCGGAACAGGTTTATTGCTCACAGTCAGCATCATGTACAGGCTGTACGAGGACATCGCCAGCCAGCAGATGATGGAGATGCACCCGATGATGAGAAGCTTCTTCGGGAAGGAATGAAATTAGAAAAGAATAATCAATTTTTTAATTTTACACGAACAGCGTTCTCAATTCCCACAATATCCTGGGATTCTTCTTGAATAAAATAGGCAACAAAGTTGGTAAAGCCATCTTACTTGTATCTATCCCATTAAGCGAATGAGCAAGCTGGTTTAACTGTTCATCAGTGAGTTTGAGGAGCATATTCTTGACAACAAGGGATTTGCTGAGTTCTTTCCCGATAGTTGCGCGCCATTTATTCTCATATTCTTTTAAAGTCTCAACAGAATAATCCCCCATTTCTTTTGCCTTGATACAAACTTCCCCTGCCATCTTCCCCGCGTCCATTGCGTTAATAATACCGCCGCCAGTCAATGGATCCGACTGCCTTGCAGCGTCACCCACAAGGATCAGCCCGTCCGTTACTGTTTGTTTTATCGGGCCGCTAACAGGAACCCCGCCAACCACCATTTCCAGGATTTTAGCGTGGGGTATATAATATTTCAGGAATTTCTCAAGGAGTGTAATGGCGCGGACGTTCCCGGATTTGCTTCCAAGGAGCCCCAATCCGACATTCGCTGTGTGTTTGCCTTTGGGAAATATCCATACATACCCTCCGGGTGTATATTTTTCACCCAGATAGAACATACTGTATTCACCTGCGTCGATATTTGAAACCAGGAACTGTGCGCAGGTATCGATATCTCCGGGCTTTAATGACGTATCTATTCCGCCCCATCTTCCTACTTTTGATTCTACGCCGTCAGCACCTATTACGATATCAGCTTTGATTTCATGGGTTTCCCCCATATACATGGCATTTATCCCGATTACTTTGCCGTTATTCCGCAATAATCCGGTCGCCCGCGTCTTTACCATCACTTCTGCCCCTGCCATGGCAGCCTGCTGGGCAAGCGCCCGGTCAAAGACCTTTCTTTCAAGAGTGTAACCAGCCTTTCCGCTTGACGCTTCTTCTGACATTTTGATTTCAGTTCCATCAGGTGCGAGTATCTTGGAACCTTTTACTTCTGCAGCTATCCATCGTGGGTCGGGTTCTATATGTTTTTTCAAATCCTCTTTTCCTACACCTTCAGCGCATCTCACAGGGTCCCCTATCTCCTGCCTCTTTTCAATAAGCAGGACATCAAGCCCGCCCGATGCGGCGGTTTTTGCGGTGATTGAACCTGCCGGACCGTGCACGTATTATCCACCTCTATCCATGTCTCTACCAGTTCAAGCGCTCCTACCGGGCATACACCCACGCATGCTCCGCAGTATCCGCATTTATAACGATTTACATTTACAGTCATAGGCTCGTCTGCTAACGCAGTTGGCACATATAAATTTTATTAAACAGCAATCTTAAGAAAAAGTGTTAAATCACAGCGGCTGTTATAATTTTTCAATGTTTTTTGATTTGGTTTCAACCAGCTCAAAAAGTACGGGTTTCTGGACTATCTTGAAATTATTGAATTTTATATACATTGTTTCTATTCTCTTGCCTGGGATACCGGCTTTGAGCAGTTTTACTCTTTCTTTTGATGTTTCTAACATTAACCCTTCCCCCATTTTTGATTAATCATATATTAACTAGAGGTTATATAAATATTGTGGTTTTTAATACTATGCAGTTTAAATACTATAATATCACAAACCAAAACAGACGAGGAGGGATATTCCTGAGCAGTATATTATTCAAAGATGCAAAAATCATAAAGCCTGAAGATAACCAGCCTGAACAGATAAAGAGAATTTTTCCGTATATTTCACCTGTCAAAAAAGGTGATATTGTATTATAAAAGGCGCTTCAATGAACGGTTTTACACATGCGAGCATGAACGCCCCTTTTATTGTGGCTGACGGCTTAAGAGGCGGTGACGGCAAAGAGATAGGGATTAATGGGGAAGCGCTTGGCAGCATTACGGTTGCCTCTGCCATCGCGGAAGCCGATTCGATGATTGTCATTTCCCATGGAAAAGGGCATCCCACTTCAGGATTCGGCGGTGCGGTAAAGCACCTGGGCATGGGATGTCTTGACAGGGCAGGAAAGATAAAGGTGCATGAAGTGGGAAAGCCCTCCATCGACCCTGAAAAATGCATACTGTGCGGGGATTGCGTGGAAGTATGCCCGTGGGGCGCAATAACCCCGCCTGTTATCGACCATACGAAATGCTGCGGTGAGCTTTCGTGCGCTGATGCATGCCAGCAGGAGGCGATAATTCCTCCTCCAGACGCAACCGATAAAATGCAAAAGAGGCTGGGCGAAGCCGCGCTTGGACCTATAAAAGCGCTGGATGGGCGGATTGGATATATTAACTGGGTTTATGACTTAACCCCGGGCTGCGATTGCTTCAATTTTTCCGGGGAGCGCTTTGTTGAAGACATAGGTATCCTGGCTGGACAGGACCCGGTGGCAATTGATTCTGCGACAGTCGATTTAATTAACGGGAGAATGAAACCAGATGGAAAATCGATATACAATGTATGGGGCGTAAACCCGTGGATACATATCGAAGCAGCTGAAAAAATAGGATGCGGAAGCAAGAAATATGAGCTTAAGAATTTGGAATAGTTTAATCAGGAAACAAAAAAGCAAAAAACACAACGTCTTCATAGGCTTTATCACCAGATTAAAACCCCTCACCCAATATACCCCAAATCCTCCTCTTTTCTCCTCTTTTCCTGGATTTCTTTCAAATACCTTTTAAAACCTTCATCGAATTTCTTTGCTT
>JAPZAN010000125.1 GCA_027460605.1 Candidatus Methanoperedens sp. | reverse complement strand
GAAGAACTAATCGAACGTATTTGTCAGTATTTTGATGACCTGAATGAAATGCCAGTAATTTTCAAATGGAAATACAAAATGGATGATATGCCTGGCGGGATTGAATCATTGTGATACTAATTTGGAATCGTTATACTAGGTCTTCTGTCGTGGATAAAAATTATGTTGATTTAACAGATACCTTACTTGTTCATGCAAATGATGCCGATTTGGATATTTTTAAAAAGCTTAACGGTAGCAATCTATTTTTAAGAGATATATCCCAAATAAGAAGAGGATTACCCTTTCAGAACAAAGTAACTAAAACAAAAACTAAGTACCCCGTTTATCGTGGTAAAGACATTTCAAGATATGCTTTAAGAGAGACTTCAGAATACTTGTCTGCTGAACTCATAGATATTGAAAATGAAAAAATAAAATTCCTTATGCAGTCGAAAATCCTCTCACAGAATATTGTGGCTCATGTGGAAAATCCACGACCACATATAATAATAACATCAACATTAGATAAAAAAGGCGTGCTGAATTTAGATACGGTTGAAAATACGGTTTTAACTGATAACGATTATTCTTTAGAGTTTGTCACTTGCCTATTAAACTCAAAACTGATTTCATGGTATGCATATCGATATATTTTTGCAAAAGCCATCCGTACAATGCATTTAGATGATTATTATCTGGGGAAGATACCATTACCGAAGAATGCAAAAAAATTAGATGAATTTAAGACTCTTTATAATGAACTGGAGAAAGCGCAAAAGCAACAAGATACTTTCAAAGTAGAAATGAAAGAGTATGAAATTAATTCGCTAATTTATGCGCTGTATGACCTTAATAAGACAGAAATCTATTCAATAGAATCGGATTTTATTTAAGAAAGATCAAATAAAGATAGAAACTAGACCGAGCCACACCAATATTTTTAGCTATTGACAAAGGTTATACACTTCTCCACAACATCCCCACAGATGCCCTCAACCCTTTACCCTCGCGTATTCTTTTTTCATGCACCTGTCCATGACAACCTCGATACCCGCATCCCGCGCTTTTGCAGCAGCCTCTTCATTCACGATACCCTCCTGCATCCACACAGCTTTTGCCTTTATTTTGATTGCCTCATCCACAATGGGAGGAACAGCTT
This sequence comes from Candidatus Methanoperedens sp., assembly GCA_027460605.1. GTDB lineage: Archaea > Halobacteriota > Methanosarcinia > Methanosarcinales > Methanoperedenaceae > Methanoperedens. The sequence continues at coordinate 2,564 of JAPZAN010000125.1, read as the reverse complement.
CAGATCGCCTGAAAATATCCACCACATCCACTTTTTCAGGTATGGAAACTAGGTCAGGATAGCATTTTTTCCCTTCCCACTCAGTCAATTTCGGGTTTACAGGAATGATTTTATACCCGTGCGATTCAAGGAAACTTGCCACAAAATGACTCGGGCGCTCAGGGTCATCTGAAATGCCTACGACTGCAATAGTCCTGTAATTTAAAATACTCTCGATGGTCATTATTTCAAACTTTCCAGGGTCTTAAGCTCGTTATTTAATACCCTGCGCATTCGAATCAGGTTTAAAATATAAGCTATGAAAACAATACTTTGTTTTAAGGGAGAAAAAAGCGGTCAGAAAAGCCAGCATGCAAACCGCAGAGGCAGAGAGCCGCAGCGACAGGCAGTTAATTAGAGAAATACTTGACCGCAGGCATGAGGTTTCTGTAATCTTAAGTTAGCCTGGCATGCGACTTGACAAACTCCAGACAGAATGAGACTGGTTGTCCACTTCTTTTAAAATGCTTGCACGTCTTTCCTTCTATCAGCTTTTCGAGTTCATTTGTTTTAATTGGATAGTCACTGCTTCCAGAGTATTCTATGCGAGGGTCTCTTAGAGCATCCTCTCTAAGCTCATTGTTAATTTCTAATAAATTCTCTAAAGTAAGCAGTTTGGCTGACTCAATAGGTGCCTTTGGTGGCTCTTTCCATATATACATAAAGGTTAAGGTAACAAAAGATAATGCGTGATTTATTGATAGAACAAAAGGTAAAACCTCCAAGGCTTATTGCATGGGAGCTGACAAACGCCTGCAATCTTGCCTGCATACACTGCCGGGCATCGGCTATTAAAGAGCCTGCCCCCGATGAATTATCCACGGCTGAGGCAAAACATTTTGTGGATGAACTTGTCGAGTACAAACCTATTATAATCCTGACCGGAGGCGAGCCGCTTCTTCGCGCTGATGTCTATGATATAGCACGGTATGCCACAGGACGCGGCCTGCGGGCGGTGCTTGCTACCAATGGGACGCTTCTCACGCCTGAAATCGCCAGGAAATTAAAAGAATCGGGCATACAGCGGGTGAGCATCAGTATCGACGGCGCTACAAAAGAGACACATGATACCTTCAGGGGAGAGCCCGGCGCATTTGAGGCTGCGCTCCGGGGAATTGATATTTTAAAGGGAGAAGGGCTGAGTTTCCAGATAAACACCACAATAACAAAAAGGAACCTTGTTGAAATTCCGCGTATTTATGAATTAGCGATTGAATTAAAAGCGTCTGCGCTTCACATATTCCTGCTTGTTCCTACAGGAAGGGGCGAGGAAATCGAATCCGAGGAAATCCCGCCTGAGGAATACGAGCGCGTACTTAACTGGTTCTATGACAGGAGCAAGGATAAGAGGATCCAGTTAAAAGCCACCTGCGCCCCGCATTATTTCAGGATTATGCGCCAGCGCGCAAAAGCCGAGGGAATAAGGATCACACCTGAAACCCACGGATTTGAAGCCATGACGAAAGGCTGCCTTGGTGGCTCCGCATTCTGCTTTGTTTCAAGCAAAGGCGATGTCTATCCGTGCGGGTACCTTCCCGCGCTGGCGGGCAATATCAGGCAGAAGCCCTTTAAGTCGATATGGGAGAAATCTAAAGTCTTCAATGACCTTCGAGACCCGGGAAAGCTCAAAGGCAAATGTGGTAACTGTGAGTACCGCACCGTGTGCGGCGGGTGTCGCGCGAGGGCGTATGCAGCAACAGGCGATTACCTTGATGAAGAGCCTTATTGCGTGTATGTGCCGGTGAGAAAATGATTTCGCTGGACGATGTTGATAAAAAGATTTTGAACGCTGTGCAGCTTGATTTCCCGCTTGAGCAGAGGCCGTTTGCGGTGCTTGGAAAAAGCCTGGGATTAAAAGAGGAAGAGGTAATAAGGCGCATCAGGCGGCTCCAGTCAGAGGGAGCAATAAGGCGCATAGGTCCGATAATCAGCACCAAGAAAACAGGAGGTGTGAGCACGCTTGTGGCTATGAAGGTGCCGGAGGAGCGTGTGGATGAGGTTGCAGGGATTATTAATGAATATGATGAGGTATCGCATAATTATTTGAGACCTGCTGATTACAATATCTGGTTCACGCTTTCGGCTGAGAGTGAGGAGAGAATGCAGGAGATTCTGGGGGAGATTTCTGAGAAAACCGGGTGTGAGGTCATGAATTTGCCTACGAGGAGGCTGTTCAAGATTGGAGTGAAGTTTGAGATTAGATAGTTCAAACTCAAAATCTGAAAGATGTTAGATTAATTATTGGTTGATTCAAATATAGCTTTAATGGAGTAGGATGGCAGAAAGAAAGATACTTTACGAAAAAAAGAGGCTTGCAGAATTCTATCAATCTGCTGAGGAACAGTTACACACTGTCCTAAAACAAGCGCGATTAAATTCGGATCATCCTAGTATTATGATTCCAATGTAACATAACAATATTTATTAGTAAAGAGCGCTAGTATAATAATATGCCATTTTTAAGTACGCGCTCAAAACTAAAGTTGGATGAAAAGGAAATCGAATATCTGAATTCACTCAGCAAC
>JAPZAN010000124.1 GCA_027460605.1 Candidatus Methanoperedens sp. | reverse complement strand
AGATTAAAAAAGTAATAATAAAAGTGAGCAGTATTGCTCCGACAACCAGCAGTTTTGAGTCGAGGTTCTCCGCAGTCCTTATCAATACTATTATTGTCGTAATAGCTCCCGGTCCTGTCAGGAGGGGCATTGCTATGGGGAATACAGATATGTTTTCCCTTTGCGCCGCATCTTTTAATTCCTCGGATGTGATGCTTTCACGCGTGGTTCTTGCAAACAGCATGTCTATCGCTACAAGGAAAAGTAAGACGCCTCCCGCCACTCTTAAGGAATCGGCTGTTATGTTTAAAAGTTTTAGAATAATTTCCCCTAATACGGAAAAGATAATTGCAATAATGCAAGCAATAAGTACCGACCGTCTTGCCACATAAATCTTATCAGCCCGGCTCATGTGTGTGGTCATGGAAATAAAAGCCATTACGCCGCTGACCGGATTGACGATTGCAAATATGGATGTAAAGGCATAAATGAAGAAGGTAAGCTCCGGGGTCATTACTAATACTATTCTTTAAATGCTATTGAATGTTTTGGATAGGGGGGTTATTTCTGGAAGTTATATTGGCTGGAAAATCCGGGTAAAACGAACTTTCCTTGCTTTCAGAATTGCAGGAAATTACTTCTTTAGGAAAAAACGCTATATACAGGCCTCGTACATCGTACGGGGTATACCGTGACTGAAAACATTAGGCGTCTTTCATGCTCCCAAAAGGCGGTAGGAAGCCGGAAGAACTTCTTCAAGTCTGAAATTCAGGCGCGTAACTTAGGAGGATTAAATCTGTTATGTTTTTTGTCTACAAAGCGGCTACACATCCCTAACTAAGCGAAAGCCTAGGGCGGGATAACGCCCATCAGGGGGATCTTCGACGCGTTTTCCCGACCTGCTGGTGTATTCAGGATTTTTCCAGTTACCGCCTCGCTCGGTTCGTAAATTACCATTTCCACTTTCCCAGGCACTTCCATCAATAGGTGCACCGTCATAGGTAGCATGCCATTTGTCTTGCACCCATTCCCACACATTTCCGTGCATGTCGTACAGCCCCCACGGATTGGGCTTCTTCTGACCGACTGGATGCATAGTGTAGTTTGAGTTTTTTACATACCAAGCGTAATCGCCAAGTTCCGATGCATCATCGCCGAAGGAAAATATTGTAGTTGTGCCTGCTCGTGCTGAGTATTCCCATTCAGCCTCTGAAGGCAGGCGATATTTGTCAGTACTTTCGTTTTCATTGAGCTTTTTGATAAATTCTTGAACGTCGTTCCATGAAACCATCACAACAGGCAGGTTATCGCCTTTCAAAAAATATGAAGGATTGGTTCCCATAACATCGTGCCACTGTTTCTGTGTGACCTCATATTTACCCATGTAAAAAGCTTTTGCGAGAGTTACATGATGAACTGGTCCTTCAAAAGGCTCTTCTGGCTCAAAATTCGCCTTAGTTATTGGCGTAATTTCGTTTTCATTGAGCTTTTTGAAAAATTCTTGAAAGTCGTTCCCCATCTCAAATTCGCCCGCAGGTATCAGTATGAACTCCACGCCAATAGAGTTGGTGAAAGTTTTTTGGTCTGCAACTGGGACAGGTATCGTAGAAACAGTTGTAATAACAGGCGTAATTTGAGGTGTTGGTGTAACTGTTGATGTAGGCGTAACCGCTGGGGTCATTGTAGCAGTTAGAGTTGGTGAAGATATTAGTGTAGCTGTTGGAGTTGGTGCAGAGGTATTTGTTTGTAAACCTTTGCTTTCAGTTATCGAACATATCACTTTTTGATTTTCCTCATTAATCCATGAAACAATCTTTAAATCTCCATCACTTATTGTTGCTTTATACATAGCCACAGGCGTTATGGGTTTATCGCACTGCTTGCTGATTTCCTGTGCCATTTTTTCTATTTCTTCTTTTGACCAGTATGTTGTGGTTATTTTAGCATTGGGATGTTCTTTTAGGAATTGTTGAATTTCAGGTAAATTCTTGGTAACTGTAGTAATATCCTGACCGCCAGTACAACCAGAAAAAAGAGCTATCAGCACGATGACTGTTATAAATATTGCAATTCTATATTGTACCATAACACCGCAAACCCAAACAATCTACTTAATAATAAAACTACCGATAATATAAACTTAGACATTTTTAAATACTCAACATGCACCTGAATAGATGCACAAATGTCTGCAATACAATAGAAATGCCAAACCCTTGAGCATTCGCGTCGATGCTTCGTTTTTCAAAACGAGGTCAGTGACTGCAAACTCTATGCGTTTCTCATGCTCCCAAAAGGCAATAGAATCCTGAACAACCTCTTCCAATCTGAAAATCTGGCGCGCATTGCAACAGTGCTCCAATTATTTAAAAATATGCAAGGCTCTGGCGTGCAAAGGTATTTTAGCGAATAAAACCACGAAAGCAATGATGACGCTTGCGAAAAGGGCCGGGAAGTGCGCTGAACATATAAAAAAACATCATTCGGCTCTCATTGTGTCGCATATCGATGCTGACGGGCTGACCTCGGCTGCAATCATGGGAAAAGCCCTGGAACGTGCAGGCATCGATTACAGGATACGTTTTGTAAAGCAACTGGACATGCCTCTGCTCACCGAAATAGCAGACGAAAATCCTGAACTTATTGTATTCACCGACCTCGGGAGCGGAATGCTGGATGCGATTAGCTCATTGAAACTCAATGCCGTCGTTTCTGACCATCATCAGCCCCAGGGAGTTCATGAATACCATTTAAATCCACATCTTTTCGGGATTAACGGCGCGATTGAATTAAGCGGTTCCGGGGCTGCTTTTCTTATCGCACAGGAGCTGGGCGGTAACGGCGACCTGGCAGCCCTCGCTATCGTCGGGGCAGTGGGCGATTTGCAGCATGCAAAACATGGGCAATTGGTCGGGATGAACAGGTCGATACTGGAAGAGGGCGCAAGGAATAATGTCCTGGGATATGAAAAAGACCTCATGCTGTTCGGAAGGCAGACGCGCCCGATATTCAAACTACTGCAATATTCCACTGACGTTTATTTGCCCGGTCTTACAGGCAGCGAAGATGCAAGCATTGAATTCTTAAAAAAAATAGGCATCAGGCAGCATGGAGAGAAATGGAGACGGTGGATAGACCTTGAACCTCCTGAAAAACAGAAAATCGTCTCGGCCCTTATACAATCAGGACTTTCATCCGGGCTTCCCGGTTTTAAGGTGGAAAGGCTCATCGGGGAAGTATATACATTATTATGCGAGCGTGAAGGAACCGAGGTGCGGGACGCTTCCGAATATGCAACGCTGCTTAATTCCACTGCCCGCTATGACCATGCGGATATAGGGCTTGCCGTGTGCATGGGCGACCGCGAAAAATGCTTTGATAAGGCATGCGCCCTTCTTAACGAGCACAGGAAGAATCTTGTTGAGGGACTGAATTTTGTGAAAGAGCATGGGGTAACCAGGATGGAAAACCTGCAGTACTTTGATTCGGGAAATAAAATCAGGGAAACCATCGTAGGCATAGTGGCGGGCATGAGTTCCTCGTTTGTAAATAACAGGGAACTTCCCATAATCGCTTTTGCCGATTCCGACGGTGGTGTAAAAGTTTCTTCAAGGGGAAACCAGGACCTTATAAGGAAAGGGCTTAACCTTGGCGAGGCAATCAGCGAAGCTGCAAAAGCAGTTGGCGGCACGGGTGGAGGGCATGATATAGCAGCCGGGGCTTTTATTCCGGGTGAATCGAAAAGCGAATTTTTGAAGATACTTGACCGGAAAATTGGCTCGCAGATAAGATGACGCTAATCGAAAGCATCTTTTACTATCTTTTACCACAAAATTAATTAACGTTTAAATCTTTCTTGACGCAACCAAAAAATGGAGAGGTAGGTATCAAATGCAAAAACTAATCGTTATTTTACTGGTATTGCTGGCATTAACCACTGTATCAGCAGCCCAGCCTGTTGTGGACTATTTAAATATCAATGCGGATGTGAACAATGGTTATGCCATAACCACCGTGGAAGAAAAACTGACTAATCCTCTGGACACCCCTTCCGACGATGAATTTAAGTTCCTGATTCCGGAAGTTGCATTCATATCCGGTTTCACTTTAATCATTGACGGCAAAGAATACAATGCCGATGTGCTTCCCAAACAGGAGGCGAAGGAAAAATTTGAACAGGCAGCCTCCCAGGGCAAATCAGCCGGATTGCTGGAAACCAAGAAGCAAAACCTGTTCTCTTATTCGCTGAGCTTTGCACCGCGCCAGAGCATCGTTGTCAGCCTGAAATACGAGCAGGCTGTGAAAAAAAGCCTGGGGAAATATGAGTATTCGCTGTTCCTGCGAAAGACCGATGAAACGCACAGTGTGAATGACCTTTCTGTAAACCTGAACATCTCATCAGTGAATGATATCACCACTCTTGAAACCCCCGGTTTTTCCGGGGCAAGTAAAAAATACCTCTCAACCACGAAAGGCCAGGTGAAATACAGCGCCAATGCGCTGCCAGATAAGGATCTTACAGTTGTTTACACTACAAACAATCCTCCTTTAAACGGGGATATGCTCTTTTACAGCGCGGGAGGCCAGGGATACATGATGCATGTTTTCTCACCATCGGAAGCTGACCTCGGCACCACTCCCCTGAGTAAGGATATTATTTTTGTTGTAGATAAGTCGGGCTCCATGGGCGGTGAAAAGATTGCAGAGGTGAAGAATGTATTCACAAGCATAATTTCAGATTTACCACCTGATGATTATTTCAACATAATATTTTTCGACGCTTCGGTTCGGGCCTTTTCACCAACGCTCATGGAAGCGAATACAAAGAATAAGGCGGACGCCGCAAACTTTGTGAACAGCCTGAATGCAGACAGCGGCACGAACATCAATCAGGCCCTTCTGGATGCGCTTGCCATGTTTAGCAATAGTTCGCGCGTTCCCATAATAGTGTTTCTTACTGATGGGGCGCCTACCGAGGGCATTACCTCGCCCTACGTCATACGCAAGAATGTGATGGATGCCAACAAGGTAAAGGTGTCGATATTCACCATCGCCTTCGGGATTGAGGACGAGGCGAACTACGATTTCCTGAAGGCGTTGAGCCTTGAGAATTATGGCGTTTCGCAGCGGTTTTATCCACAAGCAGGCGTTGAAGCGGAAATGAAAGGATTCTACGAAACCATCTCTACGCCTCTTATCACAGGCATGAACTTTAATTATAATGCTGTCTCAGACGTCGTGAATACGGGACAAAATAATCTTTTTGCAGGCTCTGATGCCGTTGTGCTTGGTAAGTACAGTGCTGGCACCACAACCATAACTTCCGATGTTGCCGCAACTACGCGCACAGGAAGCCGCAATTTCAAGAATTCGTTTAATGTTGTCTCCAAGCCGGAAAACGCCTTTGTTCCCAGGCTCTGGGCATATACCACGATCCGAAAGCTCATGGACAGGATAAACGTGGAAGGCGAAACTGACACTCTCAAATCTTCGATTACCAAACTTTCGCTGGAATTCAAGTTCGTGACGCCTTACACCTCGCTTTTCGTTGAGGTGCCCGCGAACAATACCAAAACAACTGCAACATCCATAGATGCAAAAGCTGAAATCAAAGCTGTCCCAGCAGCAACAGGAACATTTGCCGTCACCGCTCAGTATGCATCAGCGACAGCAGCAGTGACCGGGACAGCAGCCGCGCCGCCTGCGCCAGCAAAAACCGCCAGTCCTGCCAGAACACCTCTCCCTACCGCTACGGCCAAAGAACCGGGGTTCGAGTTTGTATTTGCAATAACAGGACTGCTTTCTATCGTATATCTGCTGCGCAAACGCAAGTAAGGAAAGAGACTCATTATTATCTTCTAGTTTGAAAAACCACGGAGGGCACAGAGAAGCCGAGACTTCGGCTTGCGCAGTGTTGGGATATAGGGAGCACCCTATATCCCTTCGTTTGATAAACCTTTGATAAAGGTTTACACGGAGAAAAGCAGCACTTTCTGTGCGCTCTGTGTACTCTGTGGTTGATTTTCTATGAATCGTTTATCCAGAATAAAATAGAAAGTCACTAAGGAAAAGCATTACCGCTTTTTGATTAAATACAGCGCCAATAATCCAATAACAGCGGGCAGTACTTCAAAACCAGGCAGCCACATTCTTTTGGCGGGCGTATCCGCGGGCACAGGCTGCCCGGCACCCGCCCTCACTTTGATAGGCAGCTTTAGCGTGTGATCCTCGGCATGTGCGCTGTCTTCATCAAAATAGTAAACAATTCTTCCCTGCACTTCGAACTCGCCGACCTGGTTCGACTGTATCCTGACCTCGATGTCCCTTCCTTTGCCGGGCGGAATCTCGTACGTGGTTGTGAACTGGCCGGCGCCAGACTGGACAAAATCGGATGAGGTAACACTCATTCCGGATGGGGGAAGTATGATAACCTGGACATGCATCACGGGCTTTGTTATGAGGTTAACAGCCGATAGTTTCAGCATAACATCTTCCCCGAGCACTACATCTGTTTTCTCACCGTGAAGCTGCACGCTTGCATTGGAAATTTGTGAGGGCGTAGGTGTGGCATTGGAGGGTATGACCTGAATCGTGGGGATATTGGATTTGCCTGCGTGGGAAGCGTTGTCTTTATCGTAATACGAAACAGTTGCAGGCTCCAGATTGAAAGTGCCTGTTTCAGATGGCTGGACTGAGTACTGGAAACTCCTGGAATCTTTCGGCGCCAATAGGTCGTAGTTTTTATCCAGCTTACCGCTCGCCAGAATAAAGCCTGCCGGAAGAGAATCCGATACTTTAATATTTGTCAGTTCGCCGGTTCCGGTGTTTTTGAATGTAAGGGTTACGGTTGCGGTCTGTCCCTGCTCTATGGTTTGGGGAGAAACGGACTTTGTGAGGGATATAGTATCCAGCCTGTATATCTCGACTTTTAGATAGCCGGCGTTGTTATCGTAGTCCCCCCTTTCACCTGTTGTATAGGTGTCGTATATACTGAACCTGACCTTCTTGCCATTGCCCTTCCTGTAGAATATGTATGTGTGGTTGACTGTGTCGCTTATATCGGCGCCAAGGCGTTCCCCATCGAATTCAATGGAATTGAACTGCTGGTTATAATTGCGGCCGGCGCCCATCCGGTACTGCGCATCCGCATATCCCCAATCAGTGCCAGCTTTAAATTGATATGTGCCAGAGACTATAATCTTATATTCCGAATCGTTTTCAAGAACCGCAGATGAGTTTACAGAAGAGCCTGTATCCTTTGGCCCGAATGCGGGAACGTTAAAGGTATCCAGCGCCGCATCCTGGGCTGAGGCTGGTGATGCAGGTATTATGAAAAAGAATGCCACCAGCAGTATAAGGAGATTATATTTTTTCAGGTAAATCATTTTATTTCTACAACACCTTTATGATATTTGTAATTTTTCAAGATGAAAGTAAGCATTATATATTGTTATGGTTTATATTAGATTAATGAAAAATAAAACCTTACTATTATTTGCGGTTTTACTTCTTGTAATAACAGCCGGATGTGTGGGTGAACAAAGTAAACAAGATAACGCTATACAGGGGAAGTATGAGACACCTTTAAAATCATTCGAATATCCATTAAAGGAACAGACAACAGGCCAAACAGGAAATGCCGTTAATGTCATTGACAGGAAGATTATTTCGACTGCAGGCCTCACACTGGAGGTAAAAAGCACAGAAAAGGCTTTTAATGATATAGCGAAAATAGTAGAGGCGAGCCAGGGTTTTATATCAGGTTCAAGGAAATCCTGAAAAATGCATCCACGGTTAAGGATGTTCTTGAAGTTGAGCGTGAGCTTGAACGGGTGCGCGGGGAAATAGAGAGCCTTACAGGAAGGATGAACTACCTGAACCAGAGCGTTGAAATGTCCACTATTACGGTAAATGTTATGGAGCCGGCGCCAATCGCAGGCGAAGGATGGGGAATAACCGACGCGCTCAGGGAGGCCGCAGCGGGATTTATCGGGAGTGTAAACGGGCTAATCGTTTTCACAGGGTACATTCTGCCGATAGTGGTATTTATTGCATTGATAGTATTGCTGGCAAGGTGGGCTAAAAGAAAAGTCCTGCCGTGGCTGAAACAATAGAGAAATGAAGTCATCAAGAATGGATAAAAAAATTATTCTGGTAATTCTCTTTGTATTTCTTTCAGGGTGCATAGATTCCAACCGGACTACACCAGCCGACACGAACGCCTCTTTACCTGAAAGACCCGGCACAACAAACAATTCAGGCATTAATAACCAGACTGTAAATCAAACGGAAAATAGTCCGGTTCCTGCTGATGGGAGTATGCTTCAAACCGACACAAACCGGACAGGAAGCATTACAAACCAAAGCGATTTGATGATCGACAGGATATCCCTTAACCTGTCCTCCTTTTATGATAAAAAATGGTTCAGTCTTTACCATGCGGATGAGCTTGACTGTTCAAGGATGTCAACATATTTCTGGAGTTATATCAGGACCAATTACCACGTGGCGCCAAAAATTATTGTTTCTTACCAGAGGCAGCATGCATGGCTGGCATTGAAGGTCAGCGATGCCGGTAATTCCAGCAAATACAGGCACTGGAACCTCAGAGGTATAGACTATTATTACCTTGAGGCAACAATACCGAAAATTGTGATTGATGATAACCAGAGGTTTTTGATTAACAGCCAGGAATACACATCTGCTGAGTTCTATAATGCCACGATATATGTTTTTGACTCACCGTCTGATGCAAACGATTTCCATGCGGATTATTCGAGATTGGGAGGATTTAATCAGGAATTCGTATTGAAAAAGGATGACCTTGATATGATCCGGGAATTTTTAAAATAAAAGATGCTGGCTTTGATTGCTTTAACGATGCCTGCCCAGCAGTCGCGCCACTGCATATGCTGGGAATACTTTTGATAGTTCCGTTCCATATTTTCCTGATAACAGGATAATCTCAAAGCCGCATTCCCAGGCTGCTTTTTTAGCCAGGAATTCGCCAAGCCCGCATGCCACTATTTTGCCGATGCGCCGCCTTTTTGCGACAATAAGCAAAGCTTCTTTGATATCATGGACTTGCTTTTCCATAACCTGCTTTGCTATCGAAAAAAGGTCGCTTTCCCCTATCTCCGTGAGGTCGGCGCATACCACGCGTGCAAGCCTTCTTTTTGCATCCACTATCGTTTTTCCCGCCCCGTCGGGCGTATCGCAGATATATTGGTCAGCGCAGATTTGTCCAAGAACCATATACGCATCCGCGCTTATTGCGAAGAGTTCTGACGAGATGCCGCATACTGCCCCGTTTAAATTGACGCTTCTGAGGAGCGCTGCGATATTTGTACGCAAAACTCCCGTATAAACAAGCTCGCTGTTTTTCAGGCGTTCAAAATCAGTCCTGGCTGCCTGGGGTTTGCCATTGATGATGGGGATTATATCCGCTGTCGTTGACCCGATATCCATGAATATGCAATCCTTGTATTCACTTCCCACAAGAAGCGCCGATGCCATCCAGTTGGCGGCTGCAATGCTTCGTTTTTTTTCTTTTGTGAAAATCCCGTCGCTGTCGAGGAAATAAGCGTCGGGAAAGGCATTATTTACAGCATCGATTATGAATGAAAGCCCCGCTTCCTTGTCAGGAAAGCAGTCAGCGAGTTCACCTGTTATCACGACACCCGCTTTTTCAGGTTTCAGGCGCCCTGCTATATCAAGAAGCACTTGCGGAAGTTTTGTGTTTTTCCACAGGGGAATGTAATGCAGTTCTACAATTTTGCCATCTTCCGAGGCTACTTTGGTATTTGCGCCGCCGATGTCGATGCCGAGAATCATATTGTGTATTGAGAAAACGTGATAGTTAAAAAGGTTTATGGAATGTTTGAATTTGATTTTCCGGATTCCAGGGCGAATCGCTTAAAAACCCGTAAGATAATACAAATATTGTTGGGAGATTCCATGGCAAAAAAAGAAAAAAATCCCTATGTAGCCCTTATCTGCACCCATTGCGAGTTCTTCAAGGAAGATGACATCGAGCTTGAATGCGC
>JAPZAN010000123.1 GCA_027460605.1 Candidatus Methanoperedens sp. | reverse complement strand
AATGCATCCCTCCAATCTTGAGCGTGATATCGCTCTTAGCCACGCCGTATCCCAGGGAAGTTATCACGCTTTCCAACGCCTGAGGCGTCGCCATGGCAGTGTCGTATTCCACGCTTGCTTTTTCAAACGAGAAGTTAACTGAGGCGTTTTTCACACCGTCTGTCTTTTTAAGCGCCGTCTCGATGTTCTGGGCGCACGAAGCGCAGGTCATCCCTGTAATCTTCAAAGAGATTTTTTTTAACCCGCTTTCTTTAATCTCAACCTTATTTTCAGGTATAACCGCCTGCTTTACCGGAACAGGGCAGGCTTCCCCATCATCTATTACCCCATACCCTGAAGAAGCAATAGCCGTTTTTATTGTCTCAAGGTCTGTGACATTTGTGTCAAACGACACCTTTGCCTCGCCCTTCTTAAAATTAGATGAGGCTTTTGTTACTCCTTTTACACTCATTGCGGCTTCAGTCACTGTTTTTTCGCAGTGACCGCACATCATGCCTTTGATTTTAATTACAACGTCTTCCAATGATATTCTCCAGACTTATTTGTGGACTTGATAATATAATACTTATCAGTTATGTTTGTTCTGGTTAAAAAATAAGAAAAATCTTGAATTGAATCTTAATTTTTCAAAAACAAAATAATTTTTATGCGATATCCTTTGTAGTATCTATCTGGACACCGTCTCCGACCTTGAACCGAATCATTTCTATCGACGGGGCTCTTCCTCTTATCTTCGGTATTGAAAGACGGTTAGAAATCTTTTCCGCATTTTTTTCAGAATCCACATCAAAAATCACGTCACAGGATTTTAATATTTCGTTTTCAAGGTTCTTTTCATGCGTATCCTTGAGGCCGTATAAAAAAGTCAGGCAATTAATGCTTTTTGTTGCCTCGTATATCAAATTGATGAGCCGTTTGATTAATCCCGGATTAACGTTCAGGTTCAGGTAGAAAGAAAACGAGTCAAAAATTATGTTTATATCCTGTTCTTCTTCAGCCAGTATTTTTTTCAGGTTATACTCTGTGAATTCCACTATCTTGGCATCGACGAATTCATTGCCAATATTATCGACCATCTCACCATGGGAGGAGATATAATACTCGCTGTATATGTCCACAAATGTAATATCATCAGTTTTAAAACCAAAATTCCGGATATCATGCATTACATATACTGGGCGCCTTTCATTTGAGAAATAATAGCTTTTGCGGGCCTGCGTGAATTGGAATAAGAAAACTTCAGCCATGGAGGTTGCAGTGGCGTGTATATAGGCAACAGAACCCGACGGCAATCCGCCTCCGAGGGTACGGTCAAGAATAGATATGCCGGTGGTTCGATTTTGTTTTTGGGGAACCCCGTTCAAGATTGAAACTGCCAGCGAATTATTACTTTGGGGAGGTTTTTTTGTGACAGTCCCTGCTAAAGGTATTCTTTTTCCGTTTGCCATTTTTTCCCTTTTTTGAATATACAGTTATTTTTCAAGCTTAATATAGTTTACTAAAAATGCATTATACTCATGCGCATGATGAGTTAAAATAAAGTTTTAGGTTTTTGTGCTTTCTTCTTTAAATTGCCGGATTTTTTCAAAGAGTGGAAACACATTTCCATGCCTTTGATTGCAGCAGAGCTTTCAGGATTTAACTCAAATGCAATCTGATAACTTTTAAGAGCCTCTCTGATATTGCCTTTTTTATAAAGCGCATTGCCTTTATTATTTAGAAATACATAGTCGTCAGGCTCGATTTCCAGCGCTTTATCATAGCAAATTATTGCCTCATCGATTTTTCCTGATTTCGCAAGAGCAAGACCTTTATTGTTCCAGGCGATGGTATTTTCGGGATATATCATAAGCGATTTATTAAATGAATCGATTGCATCTTCATATTTTTTCATGGAATACAGCGCATTTCCGGTAACAAGGTGATCTAAAGCTTTTTTGGCTATTTCATGGCCTGGCGCGGGCTTTTTCTGTTGAGCTTTCGGCGCCGGTTTTTCTATCTTAATAATTGTTCTTTCAGGGGGCGGGGGCGGTTCGATAAATGCTTGTTCATCGATGCTCTCAACAGGAGCAGGTTCGGGTTTAATTGTTTCCGGTTCAGGTTGCGGAGGTTTAGTGATAGCTTGTTCAACAGGATGATGTTTGATTAATTTCTGTTCCTTGATACTCTCAACAGGAGCGGGTTCAGGAATTATGGCAACTGACTCCGCTTCAGGCTGTGGGGGCTTAATAACCGGCAGTTCAACAGCTTGCGGTTCTATGAATTCCTGTTCTTTGATGCTCTCCGTAGGAGCGGTTTCAGGCTCCGGTACAGGTTGTGAATGTGCAATGACCCGCTCTTCAACGGCTTGCGGTTCGATAAAATCCTGTTCTTTGATACTTTCCGCAGGAGCGGGCTTTTCAACTACCGTCTCTTGCATTGGTTCAGGCTTCGGAGGCGTAATGACCTGCTGCTCAACAGGCAGGGGTTCGGTAGCAGGAGCTGCCTTCTCCTCTTGTGGCATGGCTGATGCAATCTTTTGTAAATCGATCGTTTCAGCGGTTTGTTTCATTTTTGCAAGAGCGAGCCCTTTATTGCTCCATATCTTCTCAACTTTCGGATTTATTTCAAGAGCCTTATCATAGGATTCAATAGCCTGGGCGAACCGGTTAAGTTTTACGAGAGTTAATCCCCTGTTATTCCAGACCGTCTCGTCCCGGGGATTGATTTCGATTGATTTGTCATACGCGCGAAGAGCCTCTTCAAAATTACCGCTCTCAAAATACACATCACCCTTGCTGCACCATGCGGCGGCGTCATTGGGATTTTTCCCAAGCAATTTATCATAACAGGCAATAGCCTCAGGCAGCCGCCCGAGCTGGGCAAGCGCAATGCCTTTATTATACATCACTTCTTCGTCATCCGGTTTAAGCTCAATGGCTTTATCATAACACAGTATGGCTTCTGCATATCTCCCTGTTCTTGCAAGCGCAAGTCCCTTATTATTCCAGACTTCGGTTAATTTTGGGTTTATCCCAAGGACTTTATCATAATACTGGATAGCATCTGCATACATGCCGCTCTCAACCAGCTCATTGCCCTTATTTGCCCAGGCGCTCGCATCCGCGCTCCCGCCCGCGCCCGCAGTTTCACTTTCGGAAATGGGTTTCTTTCTCCTGAAAATCGTCTCAAATCCCATATCTCAATTCCTTAAATATAATGAGCCAATTAATATTGCTTATCCTATTTAATGTTTATTTAAATACAAGAGTTGATAAGCGAAAATTGCCCCTCTATAAGGATAATTTTTATCCCGGCAAAAATAATATAGATAGAATCAAACATTGGCAAAAGCACAAGGAAATAGAAATGACAATCCAGATAGATGACCAGGGATGGGGTACGCCCGTTGGCGGGGTGGGTATCATAGTAGTGAGAAAAGAGACCGGGGAATTGCATTATGATATAGTCCCGATAGAGCATTTTGGAAAAGAAAAGTTCAAGAAGAAGACCTATAATGCGGGGGCGCAAAACATAGTGGAAAAGGGTTTCCTTAAACTGAAAGTCCAGCATGATGAGGATATCGAGATATGCTCAGGCTGTATCCACGACAGGACGATCGAGTGGCTGAAAAACGAGGGCTATAAATTCACAGTTATGAAAATTAACGGCATTGCCCAGCAGAAAGGGGAATCGATGTTCATCGAATATCTCCGCACGCTTGGTGTCCCGAATCCGCCCGCTATCGTCGAGGAGACTGTGGATGAATACAAAGCGCAATTTTTCTATATCATGGACTGGGTAAGAGAGGACCCGCAGGGAAGGAAGCATCTCTGCAAAACCGGTTGGAAGTATTTCAAAAAATTCTTTAAAGATGCGAATAAAGATTAAGAGTATTATGGTTAAAAAATGTATTCATGTGGCTTCCCTGAACAAAAATAAGATAAACGCCGTTTGCGAGGTCTTTCCCTCCTATCTGGTGAACGGGATGGAATGCAGGTCAGGCGTCAGGGAACAGCCTCTTTCTCTTGAAGAAACAATCGAAGGTGCGGTATTCAGGGCAAAATCGGTTTTTGGCGATTGCGAATATTCGGTGGGAATAGAAGACGGGATAGCACCTGTGCCCTTCACACATAGCGGATATATGAACTTTTGCTGCTGTGCCGTGTATGATGGAAAGCGTATCTTTCTGGGTCTTGGACCAGCTTTTGAGTACCCGCCCCGATGCACCATAAGGGTAATCGAAGAGGGGATAACAATCTCGGAAGCATTTTTACCCGTTTCAAATAAGCCTGAAATCGGGTATGACGAAGGTATTATTGGCTGGCTTACCCGCGGAAAAATGAGCAGGAAGGATTATACAAAAATTGCCGTGGAAATGGCAAGGATACAGATGGATAATGCCGGGCTTTATGAGCTTTGAACTCACACCGGGCACACGGGCGCCGGGCATCCGCCTGCATATTCGTCATCAGCGGATACAAATTTATCAACCCTGTCACCAAGATATAGCACCTGCTGGGGCTTGCTCCCGTACCTGTAAACTGTAATTCCCTTGCATTTCAGTTCATATGCCAGCATATATGCTTTTTCAACTTCCTTGATATCCACATCGTTTGGAAAATTGATGGTCTTAGATACCGCATTATCAGTATATTTCTGGAAAGCCGCCTGCATCCTGACATGCCATTCGGGTGCGATATCAAAAGCGGTCACAAACACGCGCTTTACATCATCGGGAATTTCATCGATGCCAGCGAGCGTTCCCTGTTTCGCAATCCTCATCATCAGCTCCTCGCTGTAAAAACCCCGCTCTTTTGCCACAGCCTCAAAGTACGGGTTTATTTCAAGGAGTTTAGTCCCTTCCATGACGTTACGCACGAAAGAAACCGCAAACAGCGGCTCGATACCGCTTGAACAGCCTGCGATGATGCTGATAGTCCCGGTTGGAGCGACAGTGGTCACGGTGGAATTGCGTATTGGTTTCTTATATATACTTCCCGGGAAATTCGGGAAAGCGCCCCGCTCAATCGCAAGTCTTTCGGAAGTGGCATGGGACTTTTCCTGGATGAATCTCATTATCTCTTCGCCTGTCTTGAGGGCGTCTTCAGAATCGTACGGGATACCGAGGTGCACGAGCATATCCGCAAAACCCATTATCCCAAGACCGATTTTCCTGTTAGATTTTGTAATTTCCTCAATCTGGGGTAGCGGGTATTTGTTGATATCTATTACATTGTCAAGGAACCTGACTGCATTATTTATGATTTTTTCGAGGTTTTCCCAGTCGATTTTGCCATCCCTCACCATTTTCGCAAGGTTTATCGAGCCGAGGTTGCAGGATTCGTAGGGCAACAAAGGCTGTTCACCACAAGGATTAGTGCTTTCCATTTCCCCCACCTGCGGCGTGGGATTGTGCCTGTTTATCTCATCTATGAACACAACCCCAGGGTCGCCTGTCCTCCACGCCATTGTTATTATGAGGTTCCAGATATCCTTAGCCCTGACCTTCTTCACATGTTCTTTGTTCCGCGGGTTTATTAACTCATATTCGTCATCTTCCCTGAGGGCTTTCATGAACTTATCATCAACAGCAACCGAGATATTGAAATTCGAAAGGAAGCCTTCCTTTGTTTTTGCAGTGATGAATTCGATGATATCAGGGTGATCTGCCCTTAGAATCCCCATATTGGCGCCGCGCCGCTTTCCTCCCTGCTTTATGATATCCGTGGTGGTGTCGAATACCCTCATGAAAGAAACCGGTCCTGATGCAACCCCTTTTGTAGATTTTACAATATCTCCAGAAGGTCGGAGGCGCGAAAATGAAAAACCCGTACCGCCGCCTGACTGCTGGATAAGCGCCATGCTTTTGACCGCGTCAAAAATGCTCACAAGCGAGTCCTCGACAGGAATGACAAAACAGGCTGAAAGCTGCCCCAGGTCTGTGCCTGCGTTCATGAGCGTGGGTGTGTTTGGGAGAAATTCAAGGTTTACCTGCATGTTGAGGAATTCATCCTCGGATTCGGGGTCAAGCGCCACGGCTTTTGCAATGCGCCGCAAAAGCCGAAGAGGTGTTTCAATCACGTTACCGTCCTCATCTTTTAACAGGTAGCGCCTCTTGAGAACCCTTGCGGCATTAACGCTTAACTTCAGTTCATCCTTTACTCCGAGAAATTCCTTGGCTTTTCGTATCTGTGAGCGCTTTTCCCTGTAGAGGATGTATGCTTTCGCAACGCCGGCATAACCATTTTTAATCAAAACCTCTTCGACCGTATCCTGGACATCCTCAACGCCCGGGATTCCCGTGATTCTTTTTTCAAGAAGCTCAACTACCTGCTTTGCAATATCCTCTGCCCTTTTACCGTCCTTGCTTTTTGTGGCGATAAAAGCCTTAAAGACGGCATTGGCTATCTTTGAGCTGTCAAAATTTACTATTCTTCCGTCCCTTTTTCGGATTTTTTGCACCATTTTTAACCCCTTGTTCTGGACACTATAATATTAGTAGTCGTGGTTAATAACTTAAACCTTAGGCTTTTCAGTGTTATGCAGGGTTTCTTGATACCTGTGAAAAATATTATAAAATTATAAACATTAAATTTTTGGCGCCGGCAGGAGCGGCGGACTGCTCTGAAAGCATGCCGCTGGCGGGGCGCGCAAGCATTTTATGGATAGTCGGCGTTTATTTGAAGCGTAAGGAGATATCCTGATATCGAACCCACTTCTATGCTTTTATTGTTTTTTCAATCCTTCTTGCCCTGCGAAGCACCTCTTCAAGACTCATTTTTTTAGTAATGTCCCTGAGTTGCGCTGTTGCGTCTCCTATTCTGGGAGTTATCGCCTGAAGATATATGAGATACTCCTCTGCGCTAAGCTCTCTTTTCAGTATGTTGAATACTTTTTCCATTACCTTTGGAGATTCTGCGGCGGCAGCTTCAGACATATTATACCTCACATGGATTTTTAACTGTTATATTATATCTTGATATGCAGTTAGCATTATTTAAAATAATATCATCGGTTGTTATAAATAGCTCGGCTTTGTTTTCTATCGCAACTGCAATATGTAAAGCATCCATCGCATCGACTGCGCATGTTTTCATGAGTTCTGCGGCTAATTTTTCAATGTCATCGGTAATATCGGCAAAACTGTTTGCAACGTACCTTACCAGCGCCAGAACTGTTTCTTCTTTTATTTTTGGTGTAATCATGGATATTTCAGCAAGCAAAACGCTAGAACCTATTATTTCAAAATCCCAGACATCAACTTTTCTTAAAATCTGAGCTACTGCATCCGATTCCTGAAGAATCCGTGGATTCGATGGGGCATCGAACGGTCTGCACCATGCACATGTGTCTAAATAAATGCGCCTAATAGATTCACCACGCATCTTTTCTCTGTTCTTCACCTAAATAAATCATCTTATTTCAACCGTGGATTTACTTTTGTTCGGTTTATCATCATTTTATTTAACCAGAGAGATTTTAATCTCCGGCGCCGGCAGGTTCCCGGAGCGGCGGACTGCTCTGAAAGCATGCAGGCTTGCGAAAAGGAGTGAGAGAGGCTTCCGCAGTCTATTGATAGATAGGGGTATGTGTTCTTAATCTGGTTGCGCTGGTTAGTGAAACAGTCAACAGCCGGGTGACGGAACACGGATGCACACGGATTTTCATTGATATTTTCTTCCATCTATTAACCCCATACCTCCGCAATCTTCACCTTAATCTTTCCATCAAAAAGCTCAATCAGTTTCTTATTTGCATCGACCAATTTCTGCTCCTATTCGATTCGGGCAACGATTTCTGTCCGGGAAGGGGCGGGATAACATATCAAAATAGTAGCCGCAGAGGCACGGTGGCGGTGCTTACGCTGATCACGCCTCTACAAGTCGTATAGATATGCTGTTACCAGATTTATATACAGTCGCCTCCACACCTTTCTTCAGTGCTTTGAAGTATTTGACGATGTTATCCACATCATTAGGGTCGCTGTGTTCATTACCGCACTCGCAACGCCAGCCATGTATAACAAATCCTTTCAGGTTAATATCCTCCACTGTATTCATTTCTTTTCCACAGATATTGCATTTATGCATCTTTTTCACCTCGCATTATTTTCAATTTTTCTTTGGTAGCTCTAATTTTTCCGACATGTCTTATAAGCCAATAATCATCATAGTCCTCGATAGCCACGATGTAGATAATCTGTCCGCGGTGGCACCACTTTTCGATTATACCTTTTTTCCTTTTGGATACTTCTTTACCGTTTTCAAGTAATTCTATTATCTGATGTATTTCAATTCCGAGTTCTATCATTTCGCCATCGGCATTTCTGTTATGGTCAGGAATTAGTGGCTTATTTTTCCATGTTATCAAGCCATATCAACCTCATAATGTATAAACATAATTCACAATATGTATATACTTTTTTGTTTTCCACAGAAAGGTACGGAGGCGCAGAGATATAGTTTTTATCGAGTTTTTGCATAAAAATTCGGCGCCTGCAATCCCCATGCAACCAATATCTATCAAAATACCGCGCCGCCTGCCTCCTCCTCTTTCCCGCATGTGTGACAGCAGCACGGGGAGGGGGCTGGAGTACATAGATTTTAATTAAAAATACATATATTTAGATAGTAGTGGCGCACGTGCACTAAAAAGATGCAATCAAAGAAAAGCGTTCGGTTTGATGGTATGGGCTTACGGACTCAATATGTTAAGAGGTGATAGAAAAAATAAGATTTCAATGTTTTTATAGAAACGAAACCGCAGATAAACGCAGATACACGATTGAACTTATCATATCGGTGTGTATGCACAATAATTTATGATGCTGTGTATAAAAAACTTTGGTTGAACGCTTGCAAGGTAGCAAATTCTCTCACGCTTATTTTCTCTCCCAGATAGGTTTTTCAAACTTATTTTCTTTAGCCCAATTGGTTAAATATACGAAGCGTTTCTGGTACTTTTCGTTATTTTCCGATTTTTCAAAAATGAATTTCTCATTCTTTAGCCAATTTTCAAGACCTTCCCTGTGAATCGTTTCCTTATCAAAATCAATAATTTGTTGTTCGCGCTCATCCTCTGACATATCTGGTAGTTGTGAAATCCATTCCAGTATTTCTTTAACAGTTTCATCTTGTTGAGCAATCATCTCAATTTGGTTAAATTCTTCTTTGGAAATTAGCTTTTTAATCCATTCTATCTTAAATTCTTGTAAACCGCCAAACATTGGGGTATCAATGCCGAATTTTTTATGGTAATCGAACTGAATAACCCCAATTGGATATTTTATCAAATGTAAAATTGATAACACCTTCACAACTTCCTCGAAAGCACCAAACCAAATATTGAAGGCTTTGTCCTCAAAAGTTTGAAAATTTGATTTTAATAAACCAATCGAATTTGAATACTTATGACCTTTTGAGTGAACAAAATTACTTAAAAATCCGAGGTTTGATATTCGATTTTTTATATCAATTTTTTGTTGGAATAATTTAAAATTTTTATGATTTTTCAATTTTTTCCAAATTTCATCATTGTAAGGGGTGTATTTTTCTGATTTAAGCCATTCCCTGATTATTTTATGTCCATCGTCATTTAGATTCCAGTACACTGATAGCAACCCAAGCTCTAAAGCACTTCTTAAGGATACCATTGCTTGCTTATAAAATCCAAACAAGCAAAGATTATAAGAAATTTGCACTTCTTCCCAAGATTCTGTCCAAGGGAAAAAATGACCAGACCAAAGACTTTCGGTTGTGTGTGGTATTAAATCACCAATACTATAATAAATCCAAAAAAGATCAGATATTTTTTCTTTAATTTTGCCATTTTCAATAAACTCCTTCGATAAATAATAAACCTCAATACTCTTGTCACATTCGTATGATATTGGGAGCATCATAAAGCCTCAAGATTATGAAAATTTCTCATACTAATTCGTATCTGAACTTAAATGCACCTTCCTCGCAATCTTCCTTCCAAACTCCCTGCACTTTTCCAATCCGGCTTCATCAGGTTTTTCATGAATAAGAAGACCGTCTAACGTCTCCATCCCAAAACCTCTCAACCTGTTCGTGATAAGATCAACAACTTCAGGAGACCAGCCGTATGAACAAAATGCTGCTCCCACTTTACCCTTCATGTCCACATCCTTTACTTTTTCAATGAAAACCTCAAGGGCAGGCATGATTTCATGATGGTACGTTCCCGAACCGAGAACAAGGCCATCAATATTTTTGATATCATCTATCCTTGCCTCATGGACATGGGAGAGTTTTACCTCCACTTTTTCTGACTTTATTCCTTCTGCTATGGCTTTTGCCATCATCTCGGTATTATGCGTTGCAGAATCGTATATTATTGCCACTTTTGCCATATTATTCCCCTTAACAAGCATTTGACCTTTAACGCCAATAAGGTTTTCGCAGTTCGATATACGCATTATGCGCCACGGTTGCCCCATGCGCCACCGCGACAACGACCAGTTGGAGGTCAGAGGCTATGTCGCCAACAGCATAAATCCCATCGATATTGGTTTTCTGGGTTTTATCGGTCTTGAGGTAGCCTTTTTCATCCATCTCAAGCCCGAGTTTCTTGAAAATCTCGGTGTTCGGCGTCAAACCCACAGCCAGCACAACCGAATCCACAACCTGCTGGATGGTTTCATCCTCCTTTAGGTCTTTCATAATTGCTTTCTCGACTTTTTCAGTGCCGGCTATTTCGAGAACCTCGGTATTATACAGCACTTTGATTTTATCTATCGCCTTCAGGCGCTCTATCTTCTGCGGCACCACCCTCAACTCATCCTTCCTGTGCGCTATGGTGATGAGGTCGGCAGTATCAGCAAGGGAAAGCGCCGCGTCAACCGCGGAATTACCGCCCCCGACGACGAGGACGCGTTTCCCCACAAAATTCTGGGGGTCCCTGACATAATAATATACGCCGCGTTCATTCTTGCTGAATTTATCTTCACCTTTAATACCGCCTGTGGATGGGGAACTTCCAGTTGCAAGAACGATAATCTTTCCTCTGTACGCGCCGCTTTCAGCAATGATTTTCTTATCCTGTGTGATTTCATTCACGCGTTCTTTTTTCATTTCCACTTTCAGTTTCTTTGCTTCATTCACCCAGCTTTCAACAAGGTCAGTACATGTTGATTTCTCACAAAGACCCGGGAAGTTCTCAATCATCTTGTTCGGGCATAACCACGAAAGTATCCCGCCCCAGTTTGAAGCTTCAAATATCGCGGTTTTAAGCCCTCTGTAGGCACATAAAATGCCGGTCGTCAGCCCGCCCGGGCCCCCGCCTACGATAATCACATCGAAATCGTATTTCTCAGCCTCGACTTTGGCTTTCTCCTCTTTTTTGGTCATGTAATCCTTTATTGCAGCATGAAGCGCATCGGCTGCAAGATTTGAGCAGTGCATTTTGATAGGAGGCAGGCCGTCAAGTTCAGCCGCCACATCTCCCCTTGTAATTTTAAGAGCTTCTTCAAGCGTTTTACCAATGGCCATTTCTGTTATCATGCTGCTTGTTGCGATTGCAGAGCCGCAGCCGAAGGTCTTGAATTTCACGTCCTTTAAAATATTGTTCTCGACTTTGATTTGTATCTCCATCAAATCCCCGCAAACAGGGTTCCCGACCCTTCCTATCCCGTCGGCGTCCTTGACCTCTCCAACATTGCGCGGGTTCCTGAAATGCTCCATTACTTTTTCTGAGTATTCGAATTGTTCTTCCATATTTTCACCCTTTTCTCGGATACAGCGGCGACAAAGCCCGAAGTTTTGCCACTATTTTAGGCACGGATTCAATGACATAATCAACATCTTCTTCGGTATTTGATTTTCCAAGCGTGAGCAGGAGCGAGCCGTGGGCTTCCTCATGCCTTAATCCCATTGCAATAAGCACATGCGAGGGTTCAAGCGTTTTCGTGGAACATGCCGAGCCTGTGCTTGCGGTTATTCCAAGGTCGTTAAGCTGGAGTATGATGCTCTCGCCTTCAATGAAACTGAACCTGAAACTTGCGTTATTTGGGAGACGCTTTGTCCTGTGACCTGTGAGATATGCGTACTCTGTTTTCAGGATATTGTCCATCAGCCGGTCGCGCATCCTGATAAGCCGTGCGCCATTATCAACCATTTCCGCAAGGGCAAGCTCTGCTGCTTTTCCCATGCCAACAATGCCCGGCATATTCTCAGAGCCGCTTCTCATGCCGAATTCCTGCCCTCCTCCCAGCATGAAAGGCAATATCCTTACTCCCTGTTTAACATACAGGGCTCCCGCGCCTTTCGGCCCCCCCATATCATTTGAAGAAATGGTAAGAAGGTCGATATGCTCTTTTTCGACATCAACCGGGACTTTACCGCATGCAGCCGTCCCGTCAACATGGAACAGGATTTTCTTATCTGACGCAATTTCCCCGATTTCACGTATCGGCTGCACCGTCCCCACCTCGCCGTTAGCAAACTGGACAGAAATTAGAATGGTTTTTTCTGTTATTGCGTTCTTGATTTTCTCAGCATCCGCAAGCCCGTCTTTGTCAACAGGAATATACGTCCCCTCAAACCCGCTTCTTTGAAGGTCTTTTAATGTATTCATCACCGACATATGCTCAACCGAAGTGGTGATTATGTGATTCCCTTTATCCTTATACCGAAGCGTTGCGCCTCGCAGTGCCAGGTTATTTGATTCCGTGGCGCATGATGTGAAAATTATGCTTTTGGGGTTGGGCGCGGTAACCAGGTTTGCAACTTTTATGCGTGCGGCTTCAAGCTCGCGTTTGGCTTTTCTTCCTGGCGAATGAAGGGATGAAGGGTTCCCGACCTCTTTATCAAAATACGGCATCATGGCTTCAAGCACCCGCGCATCGACTGACGACGCCGAACCATAATCCATGTAAACCTGTCTCATTCTTTCTCTCCTTTGTAGTTAGCGAAATCCTGAAAATGCTTTGCGTTCTTTGCGCCTTTGCGGTGCAGTATTAATTCACCGCAGACACGCAGAGGTCGCAAAGACTGATCATATCCGCCTGTCCCTGCCTTCCGGTCTCTCGCATTCAGGGATATAGCAGGTCGCATCAATGAATGCGCACGCTTCTTTGCACGAAGGGCACCGCTCAGGAGGCGAAGGGTCGCCTTCGAACTGATAGCCGCACATGGAGCATTTCCATTGGGTTTTCACACTTCCTCCTAAAACCACATCGTTCCGTCAGCTTCAAGCACAAGGTCATTTAACGTGGCAGCGCCAACGATTTCTGCCACGGGAATAAAATCTCCCCGTCCAAGGTTTATGAGCTGGCAGCTCTGCTCGCAGACCATGAGTTTTACACCTGCCTTCACGGTCTGGTCCATTACCTCTTTGAGAGAGGGGAATTTCCCGAGCTTTATCTTTTCCGCATTTCCTTTTTTAACGACAGTTATTCCCATACCGAGGAAATATATTGTCGCATCAATTCCCATTGCTTTTGCGGTCTGGGCGAGGATGAAAGGGGAATACAGGCGGTCCTGCTTCTTCATCAGCTGATTTCAGCCCTGATATCTTTTCTTTTTGCTTCTCAATATCCTCTGTAAGAGCCTGATATTCTAATTTTAACGAATCCAATGATGCAACTACAAGTTTTGTTTGTTCAAGGATTTTATTGGTTTTTTCTGTTGTGAGGTTAAGGACGCCGCTTTCAACGATTTTCTGGAATTCGATAAAGAATTCAGGATTTACATTTATCTGGTCAGATAAGCATAAATTCAGCCCCTCCTTAATTTCAGGAGCCAATGTATATCTCCCGCTATCGCTAAGCTGCTTGAGCCTCGACAGGGCTTTATTCAAAGGCAGAATGAGACCCTTCAAATCATCCTCCTTTTTCCTGGCATCGGTCTCAAGCGAGATAAGTTCTTCCCTGCTTTTAATATACTCTTTCCATGGTTCGCTTTCCCTTAACAGGTCAAGGGCTTTCTCTTTCTCTTTGAGTTCTTTTTTCAAAATGGCGATTTTTTCTTCGCTCTCTTTTATTGTTTTTTCATTGAACCCGATATCCAAGGTTAAATTCTTGATATTTTGTATTGTGGTTTTGGCAATATTCAGAGCATCCAGCACGTTTCTTTTGTTATCTATGGGTTCTATAAGCTGGTTCAGGAGCCTTCCGAGCGCGTTTACTTTTGCGATTAATTCTTTTGACTCTTCAAAATAAACCAGTTTGGTGTACTGGTAGCTTTTCATCATATTTTCAAGGCAGACTGTCAGGGTCTGTCTAGCATTTTCATGAAAAGTCATGATAGCGCCGATATCGGTAGCTTGCGGGATATTAATATTCTCAAGAAGCATCCTCACCTGCTTACTCATGTTGTCCCTGTTGCTTGCTGCAACTTTCACCATTTTAAGATGGAACCTCCCCTCAGGTGTTGCCTCTTCAAGTACGGTCATGTTTTCCTTTATTGCAGATAGCGCTTCCCTTATCTCGGAATAAAGGGAAGAAGCGTCTCTGCCCATCTCCTCCGATATCTTCTTCGACCTTGATTCAAGCCATTCAGGCAGGTCATCGAACGTTATCCCGGATGGTGAGGTTTGCCTTTTCCCAAATAACCTGTCAATCCATTTCAAATCGAATCCTTCTTTGATGAACCCGTGCTTATTCTTCATTGGCGGCTTCATCCGACATTTTCCCGCTGAAATAGCTATCGTATGCCCCCATATCGGGAAGTATGTTGTACCATTTCTTCGGGATATCATTTTCATCTAAAAGTATCTTTGTATTTTGCATAAGGAAACCTCGTGGGATAATATTTACGTGGGGGTATATCAAGGTTGATGAACAGATTCCCACTATTTTTTAATCAATCTTTCTTTTATGAAATAAATACTGATAGCCAGTATCGATATGGCATAGAATGCATCAAAAATGGGCTTATACCTGTATTCGATAAAAGTTCCTATAAGCATATTGATTGCAGAGTAAAGATTAAATACGGAAATCAATGCGAACAACATGGCTATCAGGAAAATTCCAAGATAAAAATAATCCTCAATCTTTTCTCGGTTGACCA
>JAPZAN010000122.1 GCA_027460605.1 Candidatus Methanoperedens sp. | reverse complement strand
TACTATAATTTATTCTTTGTGGTATATGAAGATTATTGTAGTTTTGACAACATTGCTTAAATTGGGCAATTTCAATTGTTCAGATTTTATACAAGTTACAATGGGTTTATGGTCTTAATATATATGAAGTTTATCATATTACTAATAACATTGCTTGAATTGAGCAATATTTCTTTTGTTTAACTATATAAACAAGAGATGTGTAAATTGAATATATTAAATAAATCCGGTGATGTAATAAAAAAAATTATGTAAGGAAGTGAAGCGGAGATGAGAAAAAAAATGGACTTAAGGGATTTACTCCGCCTCGTAATTTGCTCAGATCTTCGAACTTGGCGACCTGCGCAATGAGTTGAATATCAGTTCCACAACAGCCATACATGCATTGAGGGAGCTTGAAAAGAGCAACCTTGCTTTTCAGGATAGGGATAAAAATTATGCGCTAACAAAGATTGGCAGGATTCTAACCCTGAAAGTGGCGGATTTCGGCAACGCTGTTGATGTCTTGAAAAAGCATGAACGATTCTGGCTTGAGCATGACCTGACTGGAATTCCAGAGCATCTTATGGAGAAGATAGGGTGGTTGAAGAATTCGGTTCTTATAAAAAATACCGAAACTGAAATTTTTAAAGTTCATTCAAATTTCATTAATTTATTGAGAAATGCTAAGGAGATTAAGGGAGTTTCTCCTATTTTCATTCCGGAGTTTGCAATTCTATTTGAAGAGCTAATATTTGAAAAAAACACTGACATTCAGCTTATATTAACAAAAGAAGTGTATGAAAAAATAGATAAAAAAGCAATGAAAAACATTTTCGCCAACAAGAATTTAAAATTTAAATTGTACCTATTGAAAGGAAATGTGTCTGTCGCTTTTACAGTTGCTGATTACTTCTTATCACTTGGGTTTTTTCATATTGGTGGGTCATATGACTTTAGCAATGATCTAGTAAATTACAATAAAAAAGCGATTGCTTGGGGAAGTGAATTATTTGAACATTATATCGAATTATCTGAAAGAGTTGTGCATGCTTAGTTTTTAAACCTTTAGATTAACACTCATCTCGCAGCATGGGATATAAAATAATGTTGTAAATTTGATTATGAGGTGGGAGATTTGGTGCATCTATGAGTCGTTAAAACGTGCAATGCTTGAACCCTCAATAGATTACATGAAAAGAGGAAAGTAAGGCACGCATTTATAAGAGCGCCCAAGCCGAGGGGGCATATTTTATCAGCGATGGAATAAATATAAAAAATTTTAAATTTTTTAAATTTGAAAATAATTTTAATAAATACATAAATGGAGGATGAATTAAATGTCAGTAGAAGAATATAATATAAGTTTAGGAACGTATATAAACAAAACATTCAGAACAACCGGTACAGGGTTGGTCTTCAAAGAGCTATTTAAATATTTATATATAATATTTAATAAATTAATAGCCTTCTTGATGAAGAGTTCTTTATTTATTGCGATGACAGCATTTTTACTACCTTATTTTTCTTTTTTGCTCTACAACATAAGAGCCAATGTTAACTTGCTTATCGCTTCTTCACTCTGTATTTTTTCCATATACAGTCTGAATAAACTTTCAGATATGAAAGAAGATTTAATAAACAATCCTGAGAGGGTGGGATTTATTGAAAAATATAAGAATATTATTATTTTTGCTGTAATAGCATCTTTCATAGCTTCCCTATTGATATCCTTTTTACAAAATCCTTTTGCCATCATTATAATGCTATTTCCTTTTTTGATGGGTATTTTTTATAGTATTAAAGTATCAAACTTCAGATTAAAGGATATTGTTGGAATAAAAAATTTCACGGTTGCAGTATCATGGGCTGTAATCGGGGCTTTTCTACCGTTAGCAGTCTACTTTAGTGATTTTATTCTAATTTCTTTGATTTTTTACTTTTTTTTCATACGTGTCTTTCTCGGTTCTATCGCATCTGACGTAAGAGACATAGAAGGTGATAGGGCAAGCGGGGTAAGAACGATTCCTGTAGTTTTTGGATTGAATAAAACGAAGATTTTTTTGCTCCTTCTTAATTCAACGCTCTTGCCATGGCTTGCCTTTTCCTATTTTGCAGGGTATTTCCATGGCTATTTCCTTGTTTTAGTTTTCTTCATTATTTACGGATACTGGTATATCCTGCATTTTTGCAGGGAAGGCATAAAAATAGGAAAAACTATGGATTTGTTCGTGGATGGCGAATGGATACCGACGGTAATCCTTGCATTAATATTGGCTTAGGGGTAAAAACTCAGACGATTTATTCCTATTCAATATAAATAGCCGGTCTCATCGGGTTCGCCTGTCGGCTTTTTCCCTGCGGGTCGTACCCGGGCGCATCCGCGCTTGAAATCTCAATCGGGCATTCAACAGCCCTGCCCAGGAATTCCCTTGCTTCATTCAAAGCTGAAATCTCATCAAAATCCACATCTATCAAAGAACTCATCAATTCTGCATCCATACCCTGGATATCGGTAATCACTTTTTGGGCAAATTTTGGTATTTCCTTCGCATAAGCGCGTATCGTTGGGTCGCTCATGAGAGCATTCATGAGGTTTTTCATATCAAGAGCATTCTCTTTTTTCATCAATATGGCTTTTTTCAGGACAGTCTTTTTCCATGATGCTGCAGTGTACAATACTATCCTTTTTGGTTTAATCTTAATAAGGCGGATTATTTCTTCTATATCCCGAAGAGTATTGCCAGTTATCTCTTCTGCAAGTTCTGCGCCCTTATCAATGAGCGATGGGTCTGCTTCTGGATAATTTGCCAATGATATGAATTTCCCGCCCAATTCCTCTTCAATTTCATCACATATGTGGGGCGTGAAAGGCGCCATCAACCTTATCCAGGTGCCAAGAACCTTTTTTCTGGCGGCGCTTCCGCCCCGGCGTTCATACCATTTCATATCGTTCATGAGAAGGTAAAATGCATTCTGGACAGCCCTTCTTGTCTGCATTTTATTAAGCGCATCCGTAGTTTCCTGTATCCTGTATTGTAATTTGCTTAACATCCATTTATCAATGAATTTTAATTCCCCGGCTTCCTCCACATTATTTTTATCATGTATGATATCGAAAGCGGTTTTATAGAATCTTTCAATCTGTTTCCTGGTGGATTCCACATCAGCCGCACGCCAGTCTGCATCCTGTACATGTTCTGCCGTGCTCAGGATATAAAGGCGCGTGATATCTGCCCCGAATTCTTTCACTGCTGATTTCAATGTGAGCAGGGGTCCTTTTGATTTACTCATCTTTTCGCCTTCAAGCGATACAAAACCATTGATGGCAATCGCACGCGGCCATAGGGTATCCGGGAATATCGCCACATGATGGAAAAGGAAAAACAACAGGTGATTCGGGATCAAATCCTTCCCGGAAGTGCGCAAATCAACAGGATACCAGTACATGAAATCATTTCTGATTCCTTTGAGGACGCCGATATCTATCCCGGTCTTTGCCGCCGCATTTTCAGGTGTGCCCTCACCGAGCAGACAGTAGTTGAAAAACTCATCCTTCAGTTGTTCGGGTTTGAACTTATCAAGGTATTTTGCAATAATATAATAACTCATGTAGATGGTGGAATCGCCAAGGGATTCTATCATCCATTCCTTATCCCACGGGAGTCTTGTTCCAAGTCCTTTGCGCCGCGCGCATGCCTTATCTTTTAACCAGTCAACCTTATTTTCAAAATCCACCCTCAGTTCAGGCGGGATTATCTGCATGCCGGCAAGGCATTTATAGACCTGTTCTTTCCACGATGGTTCTGAATAATTCAGGAACCACTGGTCTTTTACCATTTTAATTACGCATGTCGCTCCGCACCTGCATATAACAGGCTGCTCGCTGAATTCATAGAAAACATCTGCAATTCCCAGTGAGATAAGGTCATGAGTCAGGACATCTTTTATTTTAGAAACCGCCATGCCTGCATATTTTCCTGTGGTTTCTGTCAGTACGCCGCCGTGAAATTCCCGCCTGTAAACAAATTTAGTCGCTTCCTCAGCCTTCGGGTCGTTCTGGTCTTTGACTTTTAGTTCATTGACCGCATCGACAGCAGGGTATTTTCCGTATTCAGGAACCTTAATCAGGGAAATGAGCGGGATTGATGAAACGTCTTCGGTTATTCCGTATTTTGCCAGCTCTTTGCCTTTTAAATCGCGAAGCGCAAGATAATCGTAGGGCGCATGAGCAGGCACGCTCATGACGATACCGCTGCCGTTCCCAGGGCTAACAAACGAAGCCGGCAGTATCAAAACATAAGAAGCCGTGACCGGGTTTTTCACTTTTTTGCCTATTAATTCCTCGGCGCTGACATCGCCTTCAAGCTCCACGTTTTTATCCGTAAATTTAAGTTTAAGATATGCTTCTTTGCTGACTATCCAAGTCTCATCGTTCACCTTGATCCTTACATGATGGTTTTCCGGATTTACCCATAAGTTCGTAACCCCGAATACGGTTTCAGGACGCAGTGTGGCGCAGGGAAGAATATCGTTATCGAGTTTGAATTTGATAAGCGTATAATCAATAATTGTGGCATCCTCGCCTCTTAAGATATCGTGGTCTTCAACAGGATTTTCATCGTTCGGGCACCACCTGACAGGATGCGCCCCTTTCACCACCTTATTTTTGGAATGGAGAAGGTTGAACTGCCATGTTATGAATTTCTGGTAATGCGGGTCTGTAGTCGTGAATTTTCGTCTCCAGTCGATTGAAAAACCGATGCTTTTCATAGCCGCTTCGGCTTCCCTGCTGAAATATTCCACGATTTGCTCGGGTGTCTGTATGGTATCCAAGACGTCAAGCGGTATTTCATGGAGCTTATTATAGACACGTATCGTCTCCGGGTCCTTTTTCTGTATCTGTTCTGCAAGCCCCACTATCGGAGTTCCCGTGGCGTGGAAACCCATGGGGAAAAGAACATTGTAGCCCAGCATGCGTTTGTATCGTGCAATCACATCGCCTATCGTGAACGTTCTGGTATGACCTGCATGAAGGTTCCCGTTTAAATACGGATATGGTATCGTGATAAAAAACTTTTTTTCATTATCTTGATCAGGATCGGACTCGTATATTTTTGCCTCAGCCCATTTACGCTGCCATTTCTCCTCTATTTCATGCGGGTCATACCTTTCTTTCATTCGCCCTTTTGCACAACCTGTAAGTAAAAAGCTTTAACGGTTTGGCTCGACTTTATAAACAACCACATCCCCGTATTCGAATGCTCTGGGAAACATTTCAGGATGGGAATCAAAAAGTCCAGGGCTTCCGTATCTTTTTACCTCAACCTCTCCAAAATAGATATAAGATACATTGTACTTTCTTAAAAGCGCGTCAACTTCGCCCGGATTAAGGGAAGTATACATGATATTCACATCCGAAAATCGTGTATTTATTTGCGAATAGTTCGATCTCCAGTTGATTTCGTGTCCCCCCCATCCTAACACTGTGGGAAGACCGGTAAAGGCGGTTATATAAGTATTCCATTTGTACGGTTCACCGGTTGCCTGCAAAACCACAGGCTGCCCCGTAATATTCCTGAACCACAAAATCGCCATGTAATCCTGGGGATGTTCCTTTTTTACATACATTTCCCCATCAAGGGATGGTTCTCCCCTGAACATTCCCGACTTTCCGATAGTGGCAAATAGCGGATATACGGAAACCATCAGGATCAGGATTATTGCAAAAATTCCCCACATCTTTTTTTGGGAAAAGGAGTCCCTGAATTGGAATATTGCATAGCCGGCAGGAACAGCCCATAGAATCCAGTTATCAAGATATAATTTGAAGACCGTATTTTCGCGGATAAAATCAGGATTTGCGCTTCCAAGCTCATCTTTTATATAAAAAAGCTCGCAGAATAATGATAATAGAGTGCCTGTTATTATCAGGATTATCACAAAAACCCCGGGCTTATCCTGTTCTTTTAAAAATGACATGATTGACAGGATTAGCATAGGGACAAGCAAAATCAATAATTCAAACTTCAATACTATGGAGAGAATGGAAAGCAAAATGAGGGCTGTTATTAAATACAGTGGTCTGGGGATTGATTTTTTTGATTTCGATATGACAAACCTGGATATCAGGTAAAGGAACAATCCATAAATAGCGAGATAATATACAAGTTGCGTCCGTCCATCGGGTACGAATGAAATGGTCCTATCGAGATTATATGAAATATGATACGGTAGATAGAATAGATAACTGAATACAGCCATAGCGACTATTGCCAGGATTATTTTCAAATAATATTTTGATGCGGCTGGCTTTACATTTTTTTTTGATAGAAATGAATTATAACCGATGATAAAGACTGACAGAATGAGGTAAACCGGGTAATCCCATGTATTCAATGGATACATGAAACCTATAGCCAGTCCAAGCGCCAGTACCGGAATAGTCTCCAGTGCATTGGATTTGAAGATGTTGAGCAGAAGGAGTATAATAAGAAGCTGGAAAGTGATGGATATCATGTGGGCATGGACATCGCCCTGAAGAAAACTGAAAAACGGGAACTCGTTAATTGTATCTGGAATAACACGCGAGCTTGGCCAGTAATTGAACGACAGGATGTTATCTATCACATTATTTTTGCTGATCAACACATCCATTAACTGGAAAAAACCCACAAGGTTTCCTGCTATTGTTACAAGAAATGCAGTAATTATCCCGTACTTCATTTTTTCTGTAAGATTATATCCAATACCCAGCGCTGTTGTAAAAGCAAGGGCAAAAAATGAGGCGGTCGCAAGGTTGAACGCTATGGATGGCAAAACCGCGGTGAGCTTTATCAAATCAGCTACAATGAGGTAGCCGAAATAATAATAATACATGACCGTGCCTGACATCCAGGGGTCCTGGGGCGGGAATTGCGAAGTCCTGAGGAGTCCGTTAATAAACGACATGTCCATAAATTTCTCACCGCCTGTCCAGTAAATATCAGGGCTGTATGCGCGAATTATCGCAAAAGCCACGAATGCCCCGGCAAACAGGAGTTCAAATTCGATTAAGTATTTTTTATCAACCTGCGGTTTTCCTTTTACAAGACAGATTACAAATGAACTTGCCCCGATAACCGCCAGAGAAATCAAAACTGAAAAATAAGAGTAGCCGGAAAATATTGAAATTATCCAGCTAATGTATGTCAGGAGCAATAATCCGAGAGGCTTTGAAAGTGAGTATCCGTTGTCCTTCAAATTTCGGGCAAGTTGCGAAGCGATAGGAAACGCTGCCAGACCAATAATTTCTAAAACCAGCCACCAGACTACGATATCAAACAGGTTTAATCCCATAAGGCAACATCACAGGCGTTTAATACTTTTTTCAGATATATAACAAACATGGTATGGACTGCAAAACCTTGGCGAAGGTGACATAGGCATTAAGAAGAGTAAGAAGCCAGAGGAGGGGCGTAAACTTTATTTAATGATACGATAAAAAGTAGGACGGGTATATCGATGGAAGACAAAGTAGATGCAATAATAAAAGGGAAGGCTAAACCAAAATTCTCATATTATATTAGCCCGCAATGGATAAAAATAGCATTAATGATATTTTTGCTATTGGTGGCGCTAGAGGCGTTCGGGTTAGTGTGATGACAAAATCGTCATCGTGAGGGCACGAAAAGGATGAAGTAAAAAATAGAAAAAAATACAAAATTAAGCCATTTATTTTTACTTTGAGGCAGTGTTTATTTTCATTACCGGATACAGCGGGCAGTAGGCAAGTGCCGCAGTAACCAGCATCATTATGCCGAGGAGCCCTGCCACGTACATTACAATTCCCTGAACCATACCGGTCGCAACTGCATACAACAGGACTATCCCGATAACAACCCTTATAATACGGTCAATAGTTCCAGCATTTTTTTCCATAATTCCTCCTGTGGAGTTTCCATATATACTCCAAGGGATGTTTGAAATCGTATGATATAAAAAGGTTTCGGACAGTAATTATTAAATTATATAAATAATATCTGCTGAGATTGGCGCTGGCGCTTTCACATAGCTACAAAACCAAACCGAGCCTTCAAATTTCCTTCCCTGTGACCCCATCTATTTTCAGGCTCCTGTTTTCCAGGTTTACAAACCATATGGGGTAATAAAAAACCTCAAATTTTGTTATGTCAGCTTCATCTTCCAGACCCTTTATTATTTTTCGCAAAACATCCTCTGTAAGCACCTGTTTATTTGTTTTTCCGGAAATTTGCCGTATCTCAGGGCGGCTTAAAGACTGTTTTAAATCAGGGGGTTCAAAGTTAATAAGAAAAGAATATAGAGGATTTCGATTAACTTGTAATTTTCCCTGAATTTTGAGCATGTGATGAATATTCATGCTTAAGCTGCCTACTTTTTCATGTTTTTTCTGTATTTTTATATATCTATTGAATTTTGTTAGATAGCTATCGCTAA
>JAPZAN010000121.1 GCA_027460605.1 Candidatus Methanoperedens sp. | reverse complement strand
TGAAAAATCATTGTTTCCCATTGCTATTGGACTTTCCTGATTTTCCTGGGCTTCAGACATCTATATCGAATGATATTTAAGCGTAGACGGTATATAGAGTTTTCGCCGAGATGATGTAATGCAATGCGAAATATGCGGCAGTGATATAAAGGGAAACCCGATTCGGGTGACCGTTGAAGGGAGTGTCCTGGATGTGTGCGGCAAGTGCGCTCACTATGGGAAACCTACGGATAAATGGACACCTGTTTCAAGGAAAATATCTCCGACTGAAAGGGTGATAGTTACCCATAAACCAAGAAGAGATGTTTTTGATAAACTCCAGGATGAGATAATCCCTGATTATGCCCAGATGATCAAGAAAGGAAGGGAATCATTAGGCTTGACCATCGAAGAGCTTGCCTCAAAGATGATGGAGAAAGCCACGCTTCTTCGAAAAATCGAACGCGAGGAACTCATACCTGAAGATGCGGTGCGGAAAAAACTTGAGACTGCGTTAAACATCAAATTGACAGAGAAAGTATCCTCGCATGACCAGCGCGGGGGAGGGTTTATCAGGGGAACGACTCTGGGGGATGTGGCTATTATCAGGAAAAAGGGGAAATAGCTTCCCTTCAAATTCAATCAAGCAATTTTTCACTCAAGTTCCTTGATGAACTCTTCAAGCCTGCTGCATGAAACCTTTTTCTTGGCTTCGCTGCATTTTTTGACCTTATCAAGAAGCGAGCACATCTGGTCATGCGTGAGGTCATAACCCATCTTCTGGACTACTCCCTTCAATGCTTTTGTCCCTGTATGTTTTCCTATGATTATTTCCCGCTTCGCGCCAACCATTTCGGGAGCGAACAGTTCATAGGTCATAGGTTCCTCAAGCACGGCAGCCACATGTATTCCCGATTCGTGCGCAAACGCATTTGCGCCTACAATGGGTTTAATTCGAGGAATCGCAAGACCTGAGTATTGTTCCACCAGCTTTGATAGCCCCATCAACTGGCTCACATCATATCTCTCGATACCGTACTGCACCCGGAGACTTACAAGCAATTCTTCAAGCGATGCATTCCCGCACCGCTCCCCGATGCCATTGACCGTGGTATGAAGCTGGAACGCTCCTGCTTCTGCTCCGCTTATCGTATTCGCCACAGCCATGCCCAGGTCGTTGTGGCAATGGATACATACTTTTGTTTTTATTTCTTTTTTAATCTCGCTGACGATATAATACGCAGTGCTCGGGTTCAATATTCCTACGGTATCGGCAATGCTGACGTAATCGGCGCCGTGTTCTTCTGCAGACTTGAAGATAGACTTAAGTACCCTCATGTCTGTCCGCGTTGCATCCTCGGCCGCAAACCGCACTGTAAGACCGTGGTCTTTTGCATAATCAAGCACATCAAGAGCGCATGACGTTGCCTCTTCAAACGTTTTATGATACTTGTATTTCAGGTGCAAATCAGAAGTGGCAATAAAAATACTCACGAAATCAACATCACACTTGAGCGCAACATCAACATCCTTTGCTACCGAACGTGCGAGGCAGCATATCCTGGCATCAAGCCCGAGATGCGCAATCTCACGCACCGTAGCTTCCTCGGCCTTTGAGACAACCGGGAATCCCGCTTCAATCACTTCAATCCCGATGCTGTCAAGTTTTTCTGCGATTGCGATTTTCTCTTCTTTAGAAAAAGCCACTCCTGGCGTCTGCTCGCCATCCCTTAATGTGACATCGCATATCTCTATCTCACCCGGTTTTGATTTAATATACTGCATCAACGTGTTTTTAGAGTAATCGCTCATATCAATCAGGTTTCATTAACCATGTATAATCATTACTTATATCTTTCCATTTATGCCCTGAGATGCATGTCCTGAAAAACAAAAATAAGCCCCGGGAGGGATTTGAACCCTCGACCTCGTCCTTACCAAGGACGCGCTATACCCCTAAGCAGGACGCGCTATACCCCTAAGCCACCGAGGCGCTTGATTTTTGCCAGGATATATTTTAAGCGGGCCCGGAGGGATTCGAACCCTCGACATCCGGGTTAGAAGCCCGGCGCTATATCCAAGCTAAGCCACGAGCCCAGCGAGGAAGTCCAAGATGTTTTGATTATTTAAAAAGCTTTGTGAATCAAACACCGTATTCTTTTTTCAGGGCTTCGATTTCAGGCAATAAAATATAATCAAGCGACGTACCTTTCGCTTCTCTTATCTGCATTACTTTGATAAGCTCGGAATATTTCCCTACTGCAAGACCATTCGCAATAAGTGCAGCTCCCTGTGCTGCTTCTTTAACATTTTTCACATCAAAACCCCCAAGTCTTTTTACAGGCGCAACATCTATTCGCCTTTTTAATTCATCAAAAAGCCCCTTGACCCTTGAAATCCTCCCCGAAACAAGGATTTCATCCGGTTTAACCGATGCTGTAAGCGCAAGAACATTCTTGGCTGCACCTTCAAGATATGCATTCAAAGCATCCTCGTGTTCCATCAATTTTTCAGGTGTTTTTGCAAGAGTCTCAACGCCCCCTTTGAAAATAAGCTCTTTATTAAATCCTCCCAAAAGATAAGCAAGCTCTGCGTCCATGCTGCCCAGAGAAAGAAAACCAATATTACCCGAGCTTCCTCCGATACCATCGACAATTTTTCCATTCTTTACTGCAATGGCTGCCGTATATCCGAACCCCATTTCCAGTAATATGAAGCATGTTTTACTGTAACACTTTTCGTACCTCAATGCCTGGTCCCGAATCCCAAGCGCGGCACAGCAGAGTTTATCAGCCGTACCCATATCGATTTTATTTAGTTTCCGGAAATTCGGGACTGTCAGGAGATGAATCACACCCGGAATGAAAAAGACAGGAAGTTCATTTTTTTTCATCCGGTTAATCGATGCGCGCATCCCGATGTTACTTTTCTTGTCTTCTTTTTTGATAAGCGACATAAGGAACAATTCCCTCTCTCCTATGTCTTTGATACCGGTTACCGGAATGCCAAACCCGGAAGGTCCAACCACGAGTTCGGCTCCTGTTTCTTTTATAATATCAGAGAGCAATCCTGGTTCTTTAATGATATCCCTGGTTGGTATCGAAGTATCAAGGATTACTGTGTCATCTTCCAGACCGCAAAAATCAAAACTTTTCGTGCCCGGGTCTATGCCGATTACTCTGACCATATCCCCAAGTTATCGTGCTGGCTCTTTAAGGTTTATGTTTTTGCTGGCTTCCTTTCAACAACTTTTATCCAATGACCAGGGCTCACCTCGGCAAGAACCGCAGCATTGGGTGGAAGTTCGTCAAAATAAATTATTTCATCGCTCAACGGATGGATTTCGCCGCCGCACACCGGGCATTTCTCAGAATACGTTTTTCTTTTTTTAAGAACTGGCATAGACATAACCTCCCTTTCTATGTTATTACTGTTGTGGCGCTGCGACATAATAGTATTGGTTGGTTAAGAGCATAGTTTTTTATCTTCGGTGACTATCTTAAACAAAAAGTAGTGATATCATGAAAGGTGACATAGGTAAAGCAGAAGTAGGCGACAAAATTCGAGTTCATAAAGATGTAAATAATGTAGATATTACCTACGAAGGGATACTCATGCCTTCGCAAACAGGTTGCACTGTTTTAAAGCTTAAAAATGGATATAATATTGGTTTACGGGGGGTGAATCCTGAAACTTTTATCACACTACCAAACGAAGAAAAAAAAGCTCAAAAACCCATTTCTCAACCAGACCATGAAAAAAATAAAAAACTTCCCAACATCTCCATTCTCTCTACAGGCGGCACCATTGCCAGCAAGATAGATTACCGCACGGGAGCCGTGACTTCGCAATTCTCGGCAGACGACATACTTCGTGCAATCCCCGAACTTGAAGAAATAGCAAATTATAACTGCCGCATGATTTACAGCATCCTTAGCGAGAACATGCGCCCATCCTACTGGGTGGAGCTTGCGCGCGCTGTATACGAGGAAATCAAAAATGGTGCGGACGGTATCATTATTACGCACGGCACTGATACCATGATGTACACGGCCGCAGCATTATCGTTCATGATCGAAACGCCTGTTCCTATCGTGCTTGTCGGCTCCCAGCGAAGCGCTGACAGGCCAAGCAGCGACAATGCCATGAACGCTATATGCGCCGCTTCCGTGGCGGTGAGCGACATCGCCGAGGTTTGCGTGGTGATGCACGGCTCAACTAGTGACGATTTCTGCTATATCCACCGGGGAACAAAGGTGCGGAAAATGCACACTTCGCGCCGCGACGCATTCCAGTCAATCAATGCCAGGCCAATTGGCAGGGTCGAGTACCCGTCACGCGAAATAAAAACGCTGACTTCGCACGTTAAGCGGGGCGAGAAAAAACTGGCGATCCATGATAAACTCGAATCCAGATGCGCCCTTTTAAAATACGTTACAGGCGCAAGCAGCGAATCTCTTTTATTCCATTCAGGCTCGGGCTATAAAGGCATTGTGATTGAAGGCACCGGGTTGGGACATGTTTCAACAGAATGGATTCCTGTTATCAAAACAACCGTAGATACCAGCATACCGATTGTCATAACCTCGCAATGCATCAACGGGAGGGTATGCGACCGCGTATACGATACAGGCAGGGATATGTTAAAGGCGGGCGCAATCGAAGGAGAAGACATGCTCTCGGAAGTGGCGCTTGTCAAACTAATGTGGGTATTGGGGCAGACACAGGATATTGAAAATGTGAAAAAATTGATGCATACTAATATCGCAGGCGAGATAACCCGAAGCACACGCACGTCAATCACATTATGATGATTATCATAATTATTTATATCATATAATATAAGCGTAAATATTAAATACTATTAAAACCATCATTAATATTGTTGTAGAATTAGGTGTCTAATGCCTTTAGTACCCTCAGTCTCCTTCGACCCATCGTTTTTATTAGATACCTAATCCTACTCCTATTAAATTTCTTTAAATTTCTCTAAGACCTTTATGTTTTTTATTGATGTATGCGGATAGTTGCCCGTTGCGTCTTTTTCCGCGGATTTCACCATATCCCATATTGTCAAAAGCGCCACGCTTACCCCATGAAGCGCTTCCATCTCCACACCTGTTTTCCCAACTGATTTTACTTCTACTGTTGCTTTGATAGTATCTTTATTAATCTCAAATCGAACATCGATGCTTGTTACTGGAATCTGATGGCACATGGGTATCATGGAAGAGGTGCTCTTGACCGCCATAACAGCAGCGATGCGCGCGGTTTCAAGGACTTCCCCCTTTGCTATTTTATGATTTTTGATTGCCTCTAATGTTTCCTGCTGTAATTTTATCTCGCCAGAGGCTACTGCACGCCTTTTAACATCTTTCTTATCGCTTATATCAACCATCTTTGCCCTGTCGTCCTGTATATGCGAAAACATGTTCAATCTATCCGGACACGTTCTATATCTGCCAGTATCTCCCTCATACTTTCATCACCGCCGCAATATTATCAATGACATCAGTCGCAAGAAGTCCGTATCCAAATTCCTCAAATGCAAGGTCGCCGGCTGCGCCATTAATAAACGCTCCTGCACATGCCGCTGGGAACGCATCATGTTTTGCATAAAGGGCGCCTGTCAGGCCTGCAAGCACGTCTCCCGTCCCGCCGACGGTCATACCTGCATTTCCCGTCCTGTTTGCTCTG
Organism: Candidatus Methanoperedens sp.; assembly: GCA_027460605.1. GTDB lineage: Archaea > Halobacteriota > Methanosarcinia > Methanosarcinales > Methanoperedenaceae > Methanoperedens. The sequence continues at coordinate 10,758 of JAPZAN010000121.1, read as the reverse complement.
GCCTCGATGCCGTCAGAGATAATATCAATAGCACCTTTTATCAGTACATTAACTTCATTTTCTCTGGCGAAATCCATAATAAACCTGACTTTTTCTTTTTGTTCCCGGGGAACATCAACACCGGATAATCGTTTCATTTCACCTTTATGAGGCGTAATGATTATGTTCCTGTTCAGCAGGGGAACAAGTTCCGGCGTCAGGGCATCGGCATCGATAACAGCTTTCCTGCACAGCGGAACTATTTTTTTAACAGCTGAAAGGGTCTCATCCTCTGTCCCAAGACCCATCCCCATTACGACCACATCATGTTTTGCGATAAGCCCTGAAATAACCGGGATATCGTCTTCCACTAACCTATCGCCTGAAAGCCCGCGAACGATGAGATTTGGGGAAAAAGAAGCGATTATATCTGAAACATTCCGCGGCGCTGCCACCGTAACTATATCGGCGCCGGCACGGAGAGCCCCAAGGGCAGCAAGCGCTGGCGCTCCCGAATATGCGCCGCCGCCTATGATTAGCACCCTGCCCGCATCGCTTTTATGGCTTTCCGCAGGTCTTTTCAAGAAGGGCTGGATATCGCCGGGACCGACAAAAAATTCAGCTTCCAGAGGTATACCTATATCAACCACACGGATTTCGCCCGTATATTCATGAGCGTTTTCTGGCAGCAATCCCGCTTTCATTTTATGGAACGTAAGGGTCATGCCTGCATGAACGGATTTCTCAAACTCGCCCCCATCAGGGTCAAATCCGGATGGCACATCCACTGAAATGACAAACGCGCCTGAGCCATTGATAAGATCGATGGCTGTAGATTCAGGTTCGTGTATTTTCCCGCGAATTCCTGTCCCGAAAATCCCGTCAATAATCACATCTGCTTCTTTTATCATGGAACGGTCAATCACTGTTGAATCCGCGGCTTCGATTAGCGGAATGGATGTATTTTCAAGGGCTTTCCAGTTATGCGCTGCCTCGTGTGTTTTAAGTTCTTCTTTTTTTCCTATGAGAATTACTGTAACATCATATCCTGAGAGGTGCCGCGCAGCTACGAATGCATCGCCTCCGTTATTGCCCCTGCCTGCCAGAACAACCACTTTCCCGGAGCTTATCCTTTCTTTAATTGCACGGGCGACTGCAGCGCCTGCATTTTCCATAAGCTGAAGGCGTTTTATCCCGAGATATTCGCAATTGGCGTCGATGGCTGCCATGCGGGATGAGGTGATTGCTTGCATAATTGGTAATTTCACCCGCGAACACTTATAATTTATTAAACTGTTAAGGGATATAATGAAATATGATTCGTTCATATTCAGCCTTTGCGGAGTACTAAATGTCTCAATTGTCCCAACAACATGCATCCCATCTAAAGCGCATCAGAACCATAGCCGATTACCAGTTCGGGCGCGGTGCAGGCGAAGCTCTTTTCCCTGACAACGTGGAATTCCAGCTTTCAACAACAAAAAGAATCCGCCAGATACTGCTTGATAATAACCGCATAGCCACAGTGAGGGCAAAGGATGGCATGCTCACGCTTAGCATCATGGGCGCAGGGAAGCTTCATGGATTAATCAGGTATCCGGGGCGCAGGGTCGTGGTTAATAGCGATGCTGCCCCTTTCGTGGCAAAAGGCAAAACCGCTTTTGCACGGCATGTGGTCACTGCCGACCCTGATATCAGGGCTGGCGAGGAAGTTCTCGTGGTTGATGAGAACGACCGCCTGCTGGCTACAGGGAAGGCTGTGCTGGCTCCTCTTGAAATGCTTTCGTTTAAGAAGGGCATTGCTGTGGATGTGAGGAATGGGATAGAGGGCAGGGATAAGGCAGATAGTGAGTGAAAATCAAAGGTAACTTTAATGACTTTGTCAGATTAGTGAGTTATTTTATTGATGACCTTTAACTCCAAAATGTGGCAAACTCAAGTTATTGAATAGGCCAGTTTATACGATTTAATTCTTTGCCTTCTTTAAATATTGCATACGCCCCTTCTTGCATATAACGCCCGAAAATAGTAGTTTTAGAACCCAATTTATGTGGAGTATTGACTTCCTGATATTCTGTGGTATAAGGAACTTTGAATAGTAAAAAAATTATCCAAGATAACCTTGAATCCTTAGAATGATTTCTTATGTCTTCTAAAAGTGGTGTGAAGAAGTCAATAGCAGTATTATTTTTATCAATTACCATGAGGGCACTGAGGATAGCAAATTTAAGGTCAGGAAATTTTTCTGTTGATTTGTCGTATAGTGTTAAGGTACCCAACTTTTCTCTATATTTATCTTCATCATCGTTGATATTATTCTCAATTTCCGCCACCCCTTTTATTTTAAAAATTTTATCGGCAGATTGCTCAAGAAACATAATATCTGCGCGGCGCCCCTCACATTCGATAGCCTCGTCAAAGATTCCCCGATTGGAACCTAAATTATTTGTATCTTCAATCCACCATCTTCCCCATTGGCTAATTATTGCGTTATGGTTGTTAGGAGGATTTAGAATGTGGTTCCTTAAATAAGGAACACGATTCTTTTGAAACAATTCGACCATTTCAGTTATATTCATTCCATCACCTAAACTATTCAATATCATGTATCGTATATTTAACCACAACCCCCTTTAAACATCAAGCAGATTTATTTTATCTTGATACTACTCGCATGGTAAATATTATATATAGTAATGTTGTATTATGCCTCGGTGAAGTTAATGAGTCACGTTATCGGATTGAAATGCAGGGAATGCGGCGCCGAGTACCCTGCGGTTATCCAGAATACATGTTATGAGTGCTTCGGTCCCCTTGAAGTCAATTACGACTGGGATTATATTTCTGACCACATCAGCAAAGAGAAAATCGCAGCAGGCCCGAAATCCATATGGAGATACGCAGACCTTCTGCCCCTTGAATCCGAGAAACGCATTGACCTCGGCGCGGGTTTCAATAAGCTTCATCACGCAGACCGCCTTGGCGCAGTGCTTGGCCTTGATGAACTTTATATCCTTGACGAATCAGTGAATCCCACCAACTCCTTTAAAGACAGGGTGACGTCGGTAGCTATTTCAAAAGCAATCGAATTCGATGTAAAAGCCGTGGGATGCGCAAGCACGGGCAACCTTGCGGCAGCCGTAGGGGCGCACGCGGCAAAAGCCGGATTGCCCGCATATATTTTTATTCCTGCCACAATAGAGCTTGGCAAGATTGTCCAGATGCTCATCTACGGCCCCAACGTCATCGCGGTGGAAGGCACGTACGACGACGCCAACCGCCTTGCAAGCGAGGTGGCAGACTCGCATCCCGACTGGGCTTTTGTGAATATCAATATCCGTCCTTATTATACAGAAGGTTCCAAGACACTTGCTTACGAAACCGCAGAGCAGTTGAAATGGCAGGTTCCCGACCATATCGTAGCTCCCATGGCAAGCGGGGCGCTGCTGTGTGCTATTTCGCGCGGTTACAAGGAACTTGAACGCGTTGGCCTTGTTGACAAAGCTGATGTCAGGATTTCAGGGTCGCAGCCGCTCAATTGTTCGCCAATATCCTGCGCTGTCCAGCAGAATAGCGAAGTAATCCCGGTGAGAAACTTCGAGACCGTGGCGCACAGCCTTGCGATAGGAAATCCGGCTGACGGGTACTATGCAAAGAAGACCATCCTGGATTCCGGGGGCTATGCGGCAACACCTACCGATACCGAAATCATTGAAGCAATACATCTTCTTGCAAGGACTGAAGGCATATTCACAGAACCCGCGGGGGGCACCACCATCGCAGGTTTAAAGAAACTTGTTGAAAGCGGACACATACAGCATGATGAACGCGTCGTGGTCTATGTGACCGGAAATGGTCTTAAGGCGCAGGAGACATTACTTAAATCATTGCAGCGCCCGCCTGTTATTAAGCCCATGCTCAGCGAGTTTGAAAAACTCACCGCGCCTGGCATTGATATTCATAAGCAGCAAGTGGTTTCACCTCTTGCGCATTCCTAAAGGTGATACAAATGGTCAAAATAAGATTTTCATCTGCATTGAGCAATGTTACCCATGCTCGCGAAACGACCCTGGAACTTGGCGATACGACAGTTAAAACCGTGCTTGATAAATTAGTCGAGCAGTTTGGTGCTGATTTTGAGCGCCGTATCCTTGACAAAGGCGAAGTGAGGCGGTTTGTCAACCTGTACGTGAACGGCGAGGATATCAGGCATTTAAATGGTCTCGCAAGCCAGGTAAAGGATGCAGACGAGATATCCATACTCCCGGCCGTGAGCGGCGGATAAGACTCATCTTTTCATCTTTTATTCAAACGTCTTACAATCAATACAGCCGCTATCGCAGCAATCGCTTCAAATGCCGGGATTTCAATTTTTGTTTTTTGTGTCTTTGCAGTAGCTGTCGGGGTGGGTATTGCAGGCTCGGGTATGTAAGGAGTGATGGTAGGTTTTACAGGTTTCTTATCCGAAGATACCGCGCGGGAATTAAGAACAACCGAAGTTTTTGCTATCATTTTCGCGTATGAATACTGGGATATTTTATCATAGGTATTTGGAATCGTCTCAGCATATTCATATGCGCTCACCGCAAGCGTGGGTTCAATCCCTGCCAACCTGGCTTCGTTGATTGCCACCTTTGCGGCTTCCATGCTCTGTTCTATTTTTTTATCGGCATCTGCATTGCCCAATAATCCTATAGTTGTGCTTGCTTTTATCGTAGCCTGGAGAGAATCAAAAATCGCGCCTGCATAGTATCCCCGTTCCATCTCTTTCTGGGCATGTACTATATCCTCGCCTGCAGCGTTTGTAATTTCAGGATGAATCCCGCTTTCTGCAATCAGCGTTTGCATATACGTATTGATGGATTGCGCCTGGGAGAGATACCACCCGGCGCGGTCTTTCAATACGCTTCCCGGCACTATTTTATCTTCGGGTGTAGCAAGAGTCAGCCACCACTGCGCTGTCCGCGCCCTTTCATTTGCAAACGCGAGCGAAAAAATCTTCGCATCCACATCCTTGAGTTTTTTTGCCTCGTCAAGTTTTGCTCTCGCTGTTGTTATTCTGGATTCAGCCGCTCCCGCCGCTTCCACATCGCTTATCCCGTACAACGTGAAATTGGAAAGGTCGGACTCCGAACTTTGTATCTGTTTTTCGACTTTATTAACAAGTTCTGTGAGGTATTGTTCTTTATCGCCAGCTTTGCTGTAACCGTCACTCCACTGCGCTACGCGCAGGTTAATCATTGCATTAAAATACGAAGAAGTTGCAGCGTAATATTTCTTGTCATCGTACATCTTGTCCGCCCTTGTCAGAATATCTTTTGCCTGCTCAACGAACTGGCTTTTTGGAACCGAAGAGACGGTATTTTCATACATGCCTCTTGATTCGTTTTTCAGGTTGGAGGCAAGGGGTTCAAGAAGGCTGAGATAATCAGGCGTGAGAATCGCCCCTTTGTACAAAGGTTTTGTGAGCTCGCGGTCTGTAAAAGCTAAAACGGCATCCTGAATCGTATTGACTTCTTTGACTGTAACATTCAGTTTTTTCCCGAGTTCCACAACATCAACGGTTTCTTCTTTTTCCTCGGGGATTATGAGCGCTCCTTTTGATGTTGTAACCGTCTTTTTGATGGTAACCGTGCTCTGTCCCTGCGGTATCAGGAAAAGTGTTGCATTGCTGGCCGCTGCGGCTTCAAGCTTGTAAGGAATACCGCCTACAGGTCCGATAGATTCATCCGGGTTTATCATGCCGGTCATGACAACGCCAGGTTTTAAAGTCCATTTGTTTATGGCGGCTATCGTAGCCACGGTCAGCGCCCCGCCTGCCGAGGGACCGCCGATAATCGGTGAACTTATATCGATAATATAGTAAAAATCATAGGATTTCTGGTCAATCCCGAGCACATCCGAAGCAACCATTGCAGCAAGCCTTGCCGACCCCTGGAGGTCAACCTGGGTGTACGGGTTCGTGTCCACAAAAACATGACCGGTCCCGTTGGTGACTATCACCTTGGCGCCCAGGAGAACACCTTCATCACCGCCATCCGTGCTTCTATCTGCCACGAGCGGGATTGAAACCCCGTCTTCAAGTGCATGAACGCCGTTTAAAGTAACCAAAAACACTAAAAATAATAATAAGAATTTATTGGACATATCAGTTTTCCTGCAAATACTCATATATTAGATAAAATACTTAAAACCAATGTTTATGCACCTTCAAGACCCTTATAATATACTATACAAAGGTATTTACGCAGTAGCAGACCGCAAAAACGAATACGTGGAAATAATGGAACATTCCAACTGCTATGGGGGTTCAGCGTGGGCTTTGTACCATTATTCCAAAAGCCCGCTCGTCATTAAAAGCCGCGCTGTTGGGGACATGATGCGTTACCTTGTAAAAACCGGGACGTCATCTCTTGCCCTGCGCTCATCAACAGCCGCCGCTGGTATTGAATCTGTCCTAATAAATGATGACGAGATTGAAATAACATACAGCGGTCTTGGCGGCGGCGGCGTGGGCGCAACAACATGCAGGGCTTATGCGAAGGGAGTTCTTCGATGCAAAATTACAGAGTCAGGCGGAGGAAAGCGCGCAAGCGGCACAATCGTTGTCCCCCGAAGGGAGAGGGTGCTTGTCGGGATTGATAATACCGACTCAAAAGAGGTCGGGGCGACATGGACGCTGGCGCACAATATCGCAGACGCCGTTGATTCAAATGAGCATAAATACATCTCCCATACACTTGTCCAGCTTTACCCGGTTCCTGATAAGACCCAGAACTGTGTGGCTACCGTACTTGAATTTGCCTGTATCCGCGGCGCAAGGGAAGAATTGCTTGGCAAGATAAAAGAAGGGCTTCTGGAATACAGCGTGTCGCAAGAGACCGGCATGGTGGCATTATCGGATTTTGATGCTTCCGCGCTTATGGAATACAGCAGGCTTTGCAGAAGCAAAATGATTACAAAAGAACTTACTCTAAAGACCGCACAGGAGAACGGTGTTGCGATTTGTATCGGAGGCAAAGGCATTATAGGCGCGCTCGCGGCGCTGCCCTGGTTCTCACGAAATGATGAATCGGTGGCAATATGAAAACCGTCGTGAAGGGTATTGATGCGGTGATTTACGGGCTTCTTGACAGCAGTGTTAAAAAAGTGACAGGCGTTCCGGGATTCCCTGTAACCGAACTTATGGGAGCGATACCTGAAAAAATCAATCACGAATGGTCTGTCAATGAAAAAGTAGCGCTTGAAATAGCGCTTGGTTCATCGGTATGCGGGGAACGCAGCGCCGTAATTACAAAGCATGTGGGAATGAATGTTCTTGCAGACCCGCTTGTGACATCGGCAACGCATACCATAGGCGCAGGCGTGGTGATAATTGCGGGAGACGACCCGGGAGTGCAGAAATCCCAGAACGAGCAGGATTCAAGATTTTACGGGCTGATTGCCGAGGCTCCTGTATTTGATCCTTCGACCCCCGAAACTGCCTACCTTTGCATTAAAGAGGCGTTTCTCTTATCTGAAAAAGTGAAAACTCCTGTAATTATCAGGCTTACCGACCGGTTACTGAAAAAAGATGGTAAAATTACGAGGAAGAAAAGCGAATCGAATACAGCGTTGCCTCTTGATAAGAAAATCTGGCAGCTTACGATGCGCGGCAAACACGAGCGATTCCACCGGGAGTCGTTCCCTGAAATGCTCTGGTATGCCGAAAATTCAAAACTGAACACATACACAAAAAAAGGCGATATCGGAATAATCTCATCCGGGTTTCCCGCATCTTTAGTCGATTCCATCGTATCCCCCAATTTTTCCCATCTTTCTCTCACAATTGTTAATCCTCTGCCTTTTGACTTAATCAACCGCTTTATAAGTGAGCATAAGCGCGTCCTGGTTGTGGAAGAGACAGAGCCGGTCATTGAAAGACAACTCTCAAAAAGAGTGTCGGGGAAACTGACGGGGCACATGCCATACGGGATTGTTGAAGTAAAGGATATCCAAAAAGCGATTGGAGATATTAAGAAAGACAATGTGGCACGCAAAATAACTCCGGAAACCATAAAGAAGCGGGGCGCTCGTCCTTTATGCGAAGACTGCCCGTACCTGCCCCTGTACAAAGCTGTAAAAGAGCAAAACGTGCCGGTTGCGGGCGACCTCGGCTGCTCCGTATTGACCTCATCACCGCCGCTTTCTCTTCTTGACGCCGCTTTCTCACTTGGCTCATCCATCGGCACAGCCTGCGGTTTTAACAGGAAGGGGATTGCGATTATCGGTGATTTTGGTCTTGCGCATTCAGGAATCCAGGGGCTTATCAACGCAGTCCATAACGGGCATGAAGCGGTTGTGATTGTCCTGCAGAACGAAGTGGCTGCCATGACAGGCGGGCAGGTCGTTCCGGATTTGACAGAACTTGTCAGGTCTTATATCAACGATACTGAGATAATAGACCAGCAGTCTGATATTGAAATTTCCGCCCAGCTTGAAAAAAAACTTAAAAGCAAAGGGGTTTCCGTGCTCCTGGCAAGAGCAAGATGCCCACGATTCTGATTCATCATTCACACATGTTTTATCTATTATCAGGACTAAAATATATCTATAACACATGAACGAAAGAATAATGCTGAGGGTCGCTGAAGCCCATCACAGGGACGTTGGCAGGGATATTGCAAGGATTGACCGCGATGTGATGGAGAAAATGGGTATCCTGAGCGGCGATATTATTATGGTCGTAGGCAAGGAAAAAGCATGCGCCATCGCCGGGCCCGGCTATCCCGAAGACCAGGGAACCGAAATAATAAGGATAGACGGAAACATCAGGACGAACGCCCGCGTGGGGATTGACGATAAGATTTATCTCCAGAAATCCACGCCCCAGGTTGCAAAGCGGGTGGTTCTTGCGCCTACGCAGCAAATCCGGCTTGTCGGAGGGCCCCAGTACCTGCTTCGCCTCCTTGAAGGAAGACCCCTCACCAAAGGCCAGCGCCTGAGGGTAGAGACGGTGAGCAATCCATTATCGTTCATCGTAATATCAACCCAGCCCCCGGGTCCTGTAATTGTAGCCAGGACAACGAGCCTTGTCGTGAAAGAAGAGGTTATGGAAGAGCTGGAAGTGCGCCCCACCCATCTAACCTATGAGGATATCGGTGGACTGCGGCGTGAAATCGGGCTTATCCGCGAGATGATTGAACTTCCCCTGCGGCATCCTGAGCTTTTCGAGAAACTTGGCATAGAGCCGCCAAAAGGCGTCCTGCTTCACGGGCCTCCGGGCACGGGTAAGACCATGATAGCAAAGGCTGTGGCGAACGAGACAGATGCAAATTTTGTTTCGATAAGCGGCCCTGAGATAATGAGTAAGTATTACGGTGAAAGTGAAAAACACATCCGTGAAATCTTCGAGGAGGCTGAAAAAAACGCCCCGACCGTTATTTTTATTGACGAGATAGACAGCATCGCCCCGAAAAGAGAAGAGGTCACGGGCGAAGTGGAACGGCGCGTGGTGGCGCAGTTGTTGTCGTTGATGGACGGTTTGAAAACGCGGGGACAGGTGATAGTTATTGCAGCCACGAACAGGCCTAACGCGATAGATGCTGCGCTTCGCCGCGGCGGAAGATTTGACCGCGAGATAGAGATAGGAATCCCGGACAGGATAGGGCGGCTTGAAATACTTCAAGTCCATACACGGGGGATGCCGCTTGCCCAGGATATGTCCGAGGAGACAGGACTTCGCGAAATAGCCGACATGACGCATGGTTTCGTGGGCGCTGATATTTCATCGCTGTGCAAGGAAGCCGCGATGCATGCAATCCGCCTTATCCTGCCTAAAATCAACATCGAAGAGGAAATTCCTCCTGAAATCATGGAAAAAATAGTTGTAACAAGAAATGATTTCCAGAATGCGCTTCAGACTATCGAACCGTCTGCGCTGCGGGAAGTGTTTGTCGAGGTGCCTGCGGTGAGGTGGAATGAGATAGGAGGGCTTGACCTGGCAAAACAGGAACTCATCGAAGCTGTCGAATGGCCGCTAAAATATCCTGAAGCGTTTGAAGCCATCCACACACAGCCCCCGAAAGGAGTGATGCTTTTCGGGCCTCCGGGTACGGGAAAGACCATGCTTGCAAAAGCCGTGGCTACGGAGAGCCAGGCGAATTTCATCAGTATCAAAGGGCCTGAACTCCTGAGCAAATATGTGGGAGAATCGGAGAAGGCGGTCAGGGAAACATTCAGGAAAGCCCGCCAGGCTGCCCCCACCATCATTTTCTTTGACGAAATAGATTCCATAGTTCCCCCGCGCGGCGCCTCATTTGATACAGGCGTTACCGAAAGGGTGGTGAGCCAGATACTCACAGAACTTGACGGTCTTGAGGAACTTAAGAACGTGGTAGTGATTGCGGCGACAAACCGCCCGGATATGGTTGACCCGGCTTTGCTAAGACCTGGACGCTTTGACAGGTTTATATACATCCGGCCTCCTGATCTAAAAGAGAGGGAAGCAATATTGAGTATTCATCTCAAAGGAAAGCCATTAGCCGGAGAGGTCGATATAAGGGAGCTTGCCATGAGAACGGAAGGTTATGTCGGCGCCGACATTGAGGCTATTTGCCGTGAAGCTGCGATACTTGCTCTCCGGGAGTGCATAAAACCCGGCATGGAAAGGGAAGATGTAAAGAGAGAAGCCCTTGAAATCAGGATTAAAAACGAGCATTTTGAAAAAGCTTTTAATATTGTAAGACCTACTCCGTGGGATTTAAAAGAATATGAAGCGATGACAAATTTTACAAAAAC
>JAPZAN010000120.1 GCA_027460605.1 Candidatus Methanoperedens sp. | reverse complement strand
ATGAGGCTTTTATGAGGAAGATGCCTCCTGAAGTTTGGCTAGGTTTTGCTTTTAAGATGTTTGGTTGGTGAATTTTATGAAAACTGTGCAAAAGGTAAAAGAAGTTATGAATGAGGAAATTATTTCAGGAAATGATATAGCAGAATCCTCAGCGAAGTCTTTTTATAGAACTATAAACATGAAACAACAGAAAGTCACGGCTAAATCCATTATTGGAAAAAGTCGGCGACGTAATTCATTTAATTAATTATAAGGAGAATATCTATGCCAGGTCAAACGCAGCCGATTATCATTTTAAAAATGGGAACGCAAGAGACAAGAGGAGAAGAAGCCAAGAGAAGTAATATTATGGCAGCCAGGGCAGTGGCAGAAGCCGTGAGAACCACGCTCGGTCCAAAAGGATTGGACAAGATGCTCACAGACCCGGCAGGACTTGTAATTATCACAAACGACGGCGCCACAATACTTGATGAGATGCAAATCAAGCACCCCGCAGCAAAGATTGTAGCTGAAGTCGCAAAGACGCAGGATGATGAAGTCGGGGACGGGACAACAACAGCAGCGGTATTGACCGGCGAGTTTCTAAAAGGCGCTCAGGAACTGATGGAACTGGGAGTTCACCCGACAACCATTATCCACGGGTATAACCTTGCAGCGCACAAGTCAAAAGAAATCCTCAATGATATTTCAGTTGATTCAACAGACGAGCAGCTTCGTAAAATCGCCCAGACCGCGCTTACAGGGAAAGGCATCGAATTCTCAAGAGAAAAACTTTCCGACCTTGTTGTCAAAGCCATTAAATCGATAGTTAAAACAGAGAACGGGAAAAGGAAAGTGAACATCAAGGACATATCAATCGAGCGGCGCGGGGAAGGAAGCGTGGAGGACAGCGAGCTTGTGCAGGGGATAATCCTGGACAGGACAAAGACCCATTCGAGCATGCCCTCCCGGATAGAGAATGCGAAAATAGCCATCCTCGCAACGCTCAATGGCGGCGTAAACGTAGTATTCTGCCAGAAAGGCGTTGACGACCTTGCAAGGTATTTCCTTGCAAAAGCAGGTATTTTCGTGACGCACAGGGTAAAGAAGAACGACCTTGTGAAATTATCACGGGCTACAGGCGGCAAAATAATCACAAGCCTGGATGAGATAAGACCTGAAGCTCTGGGATATGCAGGGCTTGTCGAAGAGAGGATGGTCGGGAACGGGGAAATGATATTCGTTACCGGATGCAAGAATCCTGATACTTATTCAATATTGCTGCGCGGCGGAACCGAACATGTCGTCACAAGCCTTGACAGGGCGATGCATGATGCGTTGCGTGTAGTGGGCGTGGCGATCGAGGATGAGAAAATACTGGCAGGCGGCGGCTCGCCCGAAATAGAACTTGCTCTTCGCCTCAAGGATTATGCTTCCACACTGGAAGGCAGGGAACAGCTTGCGGTGAATAAATTCGCGCAGGCGCTTGAAATCATCCCCAAGACCCTGGCTGAGAATGCAGGTCTTGACGCCATAGATATGCTTGTGGAACTGCGAAGAGAGCATGAACAGGGGAACAAGAATGTCGGTCTTGATGTGTACGAGGGCAAACCAGTGGATATGATGAAGAACGGCGTTATCGAACCGCTTCGCGTGAAAACGCAGGCAATTACGTCGGCTACTGAAGCTGCATCCATGATATTGCGTATCGATGATGTGATAGCTTCTGCGAAGGATGCGCATCCCAAGAAAAAAGATTTTGACATGGATTAAGATTCAGGCATAACAACAACCACCCCATTCAGGATTTGCTTCATGCACTACCACATAATCCTGACAAAAGAATGCAATCTCAATTGCAATTACTGCGGCGGCGGAAGCGACACCCATCCAAAAGAAATCCAGTATTCGATTGCAGACCTTAAATCGTTTTTATCCCTGGACAGCAACCCTGTTCTCGAATTTTACGGAGGCGAACCCCTCCTTCGCATCAAGACCATGGAAAATATCATGGATGCGATTCCTGGGCGTTTCGTTATCCAGACAAATGGTCTGCTTTTAGATAAAATCGAAACCAAATATCTTGAAAAATTCCATTCCATCCTCGTATCAATCGACGGGACAAAGGAAGTTACGGACAGGGAACGGGGAAAGGGCGTATATGACCGCATCATACATAATTCAAAACTCATAAAACGCCGAGGCTTTTGCGGCGACCTCGTAGCAAGGATGACGGTGGCGCAGGGTACGGATATCTACGAAAACGTGCGGCATCTTCTTGGCACCGGGTTTTTTGACCATGTTCACTGGCAGCTCAGTTTTGATATGTTCTGGGAAGCCTGGGAAAATACAGAACCCGGACTTGTTGAATGGATTGCTGAATATAATTCCGGAGTCACTTTGCTTGCGGACTGGTGGGTGGATGAGATGTCGCGCTCGAATCGCGTTTGCGGGATAGTCCCGTTTATAGGCATGATGGATTCGCTGCTATCAGGTAAAAAATCGCGCCTTCGATGCGGTTCAGGAATTGATTTTTTTTCAATTATGCCGGACGGCAGGATTTCTGCCTGCCCCGTGTCCATCGATTTTGATTTTTCAGTTATAGGCTCGATATTTGACGACAGTCCGCGCTCGCTTTGCGATAAAGCCTCAGTTGGCGAGCCATGTGTATCATGCGACATATTCCATATCTGCGGCGGCAGGTGTCTTTTTGTGAACAGGTCGCAGGAAATGCTCAGGGAGAACGGGTTTGCCCTGATTTGCTCTACGGTCAGGCATCTGGTACGGAAGTTGCAGGAGGCTTTGCCGCGGGTGAAGGAGCTGATTGAGAGCGGGGTTGTGAAAAGGCAGGATTTTGAGTATCCTGAGTTTAATAACGGGTGCGAGATTATACCTTAATTAGCCGCAGAGGCGCGGAGAGCGAGGTATCGAGGAAATTTGCCAGCAAGGGGCTGAACTTCAATGGTCGCTGAAAGACAAAACCCCACCCAGTTTCAACATCCGATGCACTTCCTCCAGCGCCCTCTCCGGCTCGCTCTTATGACAGGATAACAGGATGGACAGGATTATTCGCATCTTGTTAATCCTGTAAATCCTGTCTGAAAAATTCGTTTCGAATTGCCTGTCATCCTGTCTTTGCGTCCTGGTTTGAAGTGCCGGTAAATCTGCGTTCATCTGCGGTTAATTTTTTAAAAAACCGCTGCCGCAAGATATGCCACAACCAGATAGCGCAGAAACTTTCCTGTAAACACAAGAACTGAAAAAATCCAGAACTTAAACCGCAGTAATCCGCCAAAGACAGTAAAAACATCTCCTATAAATGGCAGCCATGTAAATAAAAGCACGGCTGCCCCGTATTTTGAGAAATATTTTTCTGCCTTTTCAAGATTCCCGGGATCAATGGAAAGATATTTTTGGGCAAAACTTCTTCCTTTTAACCCTATATAATAAGTTGTGCAGGCGCCAAAGTAGTTTCCTGCCGATGCGACAAACACCAGGGCTGGGATATTGAATTTCTCGTAAACGAGAAATACAAGAATCCCCTCGCTTCCGAAAGGAACTATCGTAGATGCAAGGAAACTTGCAAGAAAAAGACCGAGATAACCGTAATTTAACAGGATGGCTTGAAGGGATTCTAACATATACCTGAAATATACGCAACTGCTATAAAAATGATGAGTATTCAATTAAAGATAAATACTCATGCGCTCAATCATCCTGTAAACACGGAGGGCTGAATTTGGAAGCTGGAGAAATAATCCGTTTATTAAACGAAGATTATGTGAAGGAAATCGAAACTACCCTGATTTATGTCAGGAATGCATTTATCATGCCCAGGTGCGACCCGAGCAGGGTCACAGAAGCGATTGCAATTGACGAAATGAGGCACATGAACTGGCTTGCCGAGCTTATCGTGAAACGGGGCGGGAAGCCGGGTATGGAACACAACGAGCTTGATTTCGGGGGAGATGACCTCAAAGGTCAACTGGAAAAACAAAAAGCGCTTGAAACAGATGCTATTGAGAGATACAAAAAGCATATTGAAATGATAGACGATGCTGAAGTGGTCGGGGTGTTAAAACATATACTGGATGAAGAGAAAAGGCACAGGAAAGAGTTCAGGATAAGGCTTGAAAAAATAAGCCCCTGATTTCATATTACCCAACAAAAAAGGATTTATGGATAATTTAGACGGGTTTCTGGAATTAAATGCCGATAATCAGCATTCTGAGATTAAAGTGCCTATCATGCATGTGGAATTATCCCTCAGGGTAAGGTATTTCCTGAATGGAAATGGAGTGGGATACTGCGGATTGTTAATTAACGGGGTCAATGGAAAAGGTTTCAGGGGATGCATAGAAGCTGCGGCTGCACAGGCTTATGTCGGGAGGACGATTTTTGTTTTCCTGTCTGAGCTTGACAACGGGAAGAAACTGATCACAGTGCCGGCCTTATTTGAGAAGGAACCTACGTTCAACGGGAGTATCAATTTAAGTAACCTTGTTATTAAAACGTATTATCACAATGATTTTAAAAAGACGGCGCAGGAGGTCTATAAAGAACATATGGATGCTTTAATCGGTAAAAAGATTTGTAACGATAAGGACTGTCTTTGCAGGGATATACTTGAACTTCCAAAAAAAGGTATTGAGATATTAAAAGCGTACAGGTAAATCTATTTTCAGTAATGGGCATTCTTGCTCAATACTCCCTCGGCTTGGGTGGATACATTGTTATATTCACAGGCTTGTACTCCACGCGCAGCCCTTCAGGCGCAAATGTAACCAGCGTATGCCTGAGCCAGTTCGCATCATCCCTTGCGGGATAATCAAGCCTGAAATGCGAACCGCGGCTTTCCTTCCGCTCAATTGCCCCGATGCAAATAACTTCTGCAATATCCAGCATTCCTTCAAGCTCAATCGCATTCACGAGTTCCTGGTTAAAAACAGTGCCTTTATTCCTGACATACACACTCCCGTAGCGCATCTTGAGTTCCCTGATTTTACCAAGCGCCGCCTTCAGGTTCTCTTCATCACGGAATATCCCGACTTTTTCATCCATGATTTCCTTTAGCTCATCGCGGATTTTGAAGAATGCTTCGCCTTCGTTCTTGCCAAGAAGCGCCGAAACCCGCTGCAATTCCCCATGAACCGCTTTTTCCATGATATCCGCTGCTTCAAAGCCGATTCCATTCGCAAACATCGCTGCATTTTCCCCGGCGAGCTTCCCGAAAACTATCGTCTCAAGCAGTGAATTCCCGCCAAGCCTGTTTGCCCCGTGCACGCTGAGGCAGGAGCATTCACCGCACACGTAGAATCCTGAAAGTGAGGTCTCACAGTTTTTATTTGAAGCAATCCCTCCCATGGAATAATGCTGCGCCGGCTGGATGGGTATCGGCTCTTCAATCGGGTCGATGTTCGCAAAATCCATAGCTATCTGCCTGATTCCAGGCAGGCGCTCTTTGATTTTCCGCCCGCCTATGTGCATCAGTTCAAGGTGAACGTAACCGCCTTCAAATCCCCTGCCCTCGTTTATCTCGGTCTGGATGGCGCGCGCCACTATATCCCGCGGCGCAAGGTCAAGCAAATGGGGAGAATAACGCGCCATGAACCGCTCGCCGTGTTTATTCTTGAGGAGACCCCCTTCGCCGCGAGCACCTTCTGTAATAAGTATATTCGTTCCGTAAAGCGTGGTGGGATGGAACTGGACAAATTCCATGTCCGAAAGTGCAACGCCGCTTCTGTATGCCACAGCACACCCGAATCCCGTATTTATGATAGAGTTCGTTGAACGCCTGTATATTCTTCCGTATCCACCGGTAGCGAAAATCACTGCTTTTGCAAGAAACCCCTCTATTCTCCCGTTTGCGATGTTGTATCCGACAACGCCTGAACATCTGCCGTTATTAGTCCCCGTATTTAAATACGGGGTCTTTACGACAAGCCGCGTTACCAGCCATTCTTCATAGAATTTGATGCCATTTTTAAGCGCCTGCTCGTACATCGTATGCAACAGCGCATGACCTGTCCTGTCCTCTGCGTAAGCCGTGCGCGGATAGCCTGCGCCGCCGAAAGGGCGCTGGGCAATCATTCCTTCATCGGTTCTTGAAAAAAGCGCCCCCCATCGCTCCATTTCAATTACACGCGCCGGCGCATCCTGACACAGCACTTCCACAGCGTCCTGGTCTGCAAGGTAATCGCTTCCTTTTATCGTGTCAAAAGCGTGGTCTTCCCACCTGTCGTTTTTCGCAAGCGCGGCATTTATACCGCCCTGGGCTGCTACCGAATGTGAGCGCAAGGGATGGACTCTGGATATGACTGCCACATCGGCGCCCCTGATTGCTAAAGCGGCGCGCAAACCCGCCAGACCTCCTCCCACTATTATGATGTCGTGCCTGAACATATTATACTATACTCAGGATTGGCTGGCATAATAAAAGTAGTTATCATCTGGTATATTATTGGAATAAATGTGGAATGAAACTCTAGTGGCTATAAATAAAAATTAAAAAAGAAACAATGATTTTCAGACAGGATTAACAGGATACATTATATCTTTAATCCTGTTCTCCCGTCTAAAAGGAACATTATACTTCAACCGTCTAGTAGGGTTTTACCAGTATCACTCTATCCAGATACAATATTATCCTGCCGTTATTATTATACTGGGTGAGGTCTTCCAGTTCAACCATGTAGCCCGTGGAACCGAGGAAAAGCGTAGTGAACGTTCCATTCGCAACCAAAACACTTCCATCATAAAAGCCAAAATTTTCACCCAAAGATACAACCTCATCATAAACAACACTGCCGTGGATTAATTGCAGCCATATCTGCACAGGCACAGCCTTATCATCGGCAGCCATTAACTGCAATTTATAGCCCTGTTTCAGTCCAAGCGTGTCCGTTACAGGCTTCTCATTTTTAACAGGCGGATGGGAGGGTATAAACAAAAGTACTCGATCCATTGTCAAAATTATCTCACCTGTGTTCTTATCATACTGAACGAGATTTTTTATTTGGACTAATGTGCCGGTGGCCCCCACAAAAACTGCATCTAACTTTGCTGTTACTATCAGGTGTCCTTGTCCATCATAAAGGCTGAACTCATCTCCGGAAGTTACTGTTTTTTCATCTCCGCCCTTGTTTAATTGCAGCACTGCAGTCCTCGGACTGCCATTCACATCAGTGCTGACCAGATGCAGGTTGTAACCCTGCTCAAGTTTTAATGTGTCTGTTAGTTTTATGTCTGTATTTACGGCGCCTGCCGGACTCACTACTACGAGAAGCACGGCTATTGCCATCATTACTAATATTTTTCTCATGATATCACCCCTTATTATTAGTGTCTTTAATTGTAAAACTATTATTTATATCTACCCAAAATAAAAGACATTTACCTTACATGAACACGGTATACCCCAAGTATCTTCATTTATCCTACCATGTGTTTTATATAATGTGGGAAAGAAACTATGAAATGCCGGGTTATGAAATTCAAGATCAAAAGATTTGACGGGGAAAGGTCGTGGTTCGATACTTTTGAAGTAAAACCCAAACCGCATATGTCTGTTCTTGAAGCGCTTTTCCAGATACAGGATGAGCAGGATGGCTCCCTTGCCTTCAGGTATTCATGCCGCGGCGCGGTTTGCGGCTCATGTGCCATGCTCATCAACAAGAAACAAAGACTTGCATGCCGTACCCAGGCATCTGAAATCATTGGCGAACGGGTATTGACCTTATCACCGTATGGTCCGGTTGCGAAACCTGAATTAAAGACCGGCGAGGAAATACTTATTGAACCTCTCCCGAACCTCCCTGTAATCAAAGACCTGGTGGTGGATTTAAAACCTTTTTTTAAACATTATGAGGATGTGCATCCCTGGTTTGAGGGAGGCGGGGATATGTTGATGTCGCAACTGGATGTCAGGAAAGTCGATAAGTATGCGGCTTGCATCCTGTGCGGCCTTTGCTACGGGGCATGTCCTGTGGCAGCAAGGGACAAGGATTATCTCGGGCCTGCGGCCCTTGCAAATGCATGGCGCTTTTATGCAGATACGAGATATAATGACACAGTCGGGATGCTAAAACGCAATGGAAAAAGAAAGGGCTTACGGAACAGGGATGTGGGCATGGCTGCTCCAGCGCGTCACGGGTATCCTGCTTGTGTTCTACCTGTTCATACATATCGTGTGGGCGCATGGAATTAAAACGCCATTTGATTTCATGTTCGTGGAGTTCAAGACCGCAGTTTTTATTCTGCTGTTGCTCGTACTTCCCCACGCCTTGAACGGTTTCAGGGTGTTTGCAATCGATTTAGGGATAGGGGACAAGACACAAAAGGTCTTATTCTGGGCGCTTGTGCTTATCGGGGGCATAGTGATAATCTGGGGCATTCCATAGCCGAGATAATGAATCCGATGCCAGTTCCAATAATAGAACTTAATCAAATCGATTGATTTATAAATGATTGTCTACTTTAAGAAATAAAAAGTTTACAATCGGTGAATTTATGTCAGAATTTGGAAGCGAACTAAAAAACGTATTTGAAAAATATGAATCTGCCAGATACAATTTTTTTAAATGGCGGTTTGAATCAACATTCCTGAACAAAATGGCTCTGGCGCTTGGCTTTGCTTGTTTGACCGGACTGGTTGCCCAGCTCCGGTTCTATCTTCCCTACACGCCCGTGCCTGTAACGGGACAGGTTTTCGCGGTTCTTCTCTCTGGCGTGATTCTCGGGAAATGGTACGGCGGAATGAGCCAGGTATTCTATGCTGTTATAGGCGTTCTTGGCGTGCCATGGTTTGCAGGCGGAACAGCCGGCATGGAAGTTCTCGCAGGCGTGACAGGGGGTTACATCATCGGGTTCATTGTTGCATCGCTTATTATCGGGTGGTTCACAGATATGTATGTCAAATCACGCAGCTTTGCAGGCATGTTTAGTATAATGCTGCTCGGAATTGTGATGGTTTACCTGTTCGGGGCTGTTCAACTGGCATTTGTGCTTGGCGTGAATGCAGAGAAAGCAATCCAGCTCGGGGTTTTGCCTTTCATAGCGGTTGATTTGTATAAGGCGCTAATCGTATCAGCAATAGCCACGGCAGTAGTGCCGAGGGCTGCGTATGGGAATGAGATTGATTCGAGGGCGAAATAATAAACCGCAGATGAACACAGATAAACGCAGATACTCAATGTGCGGCCTTCGTTGTACACTTCAATAGTATTACTTTCATTCATTGAATATTTATACCGAGAAATTAAAAGCAAATAGTTTATCATATTGCAGACTATCAGGTAAAAAGGTCGAAAATTCATGGGTGATTTGTTAAGCGAAGCAACAATTGAATATGTGACGAGTGTTAAAACTTGGCAATTTCAACAAACAATAGCATCACCAGATGAATTAATCAATCTGTTTAACATAAAAGAGATAGACAAAGAATGGTCGTTTGAAGATTTTA
Source organism: Candidatus Methanoperedens sp. (assembly GCA_027460605.1). GTDB lineage: Archaea > Halobacteriota > Methanosarcinia > Methanosarcinales > Methanoperedenaceae > Methanoperedens. Next base: position 23,661 of record JAPZAN010000120.1, on the reverse strand, counting down.
AAAAATCAGAAACGGGGAAGTGGACACATGATTACCATCGCTACCCTGCTAAGTTTATTCCACAATTAGTTGAAAAACTGATTGACGAGTATATTTTTTATAAAGATGCTTATATAAATGATCCATTTATGGGATGCGGAACTACGATGGTTACTGCAATCTCAAGAGGCTTTAAGGCGAGTGGAACAGATATTAATAAAGTAGCGCATTTGATTACCAAGGTGAAATCGACACCAATAAATCCAGAGTATCTTGATAGAAAAATAAGACAGCTCTTATCAAAGTTAAAATTTTTAGATGAAAATCAAAAAGCACCATTTGATGAAAGGATTTGGCCATTAGTTCCTCGAAAACATATTGACCGAATTAATTACTGGTTTACTGAGAAAAACAAAAATGAACTTGGAAAGATATTAAGAGTTATTTATGATGAGGAAGATGAAACCATCAGGGATTTTTTTCTAGTTGCCTTTAGTCACATTTTAAAGAGATGTTCTATCTGGCTACAAGGGAGTACAAAACCAACAAGAACAAAACCAACAAAAAATTTGAAGAAGAAACCTGTAAAGCCATATGAAGCATTTCGAAACCATTTAAAGAAAATGCAGAGAGGTAATGATATTTTTTATGACGAAGTTCCTGCAAATATAAAGGAAAACCTTACGAAATATCTAAATATCAAAGTTGGTGATGCCAGAAAACAGCCTGTATCGGAGAATTCTATAGATTTAATTGTAAGTTCGAGTCCTTTCGTTACCAGCTACGAATATGCAGACTTGCATCAACTATCAACGATTTGGCTTGAGTTTGCTGATGATTTAAAGGAATACAGAGGGGAGTTTATCGGAACATCGTACAAAAAATACGAACATAAAAGATTAAAAAGCAAGATTGGCAAAGACATTGTTGTCAAAATGACCAAGAAAAGTAAGAAAATGGCAAAAGAAATTGAAGCGTTTTTCATTGATATGCAAGAAGTATTTGATGAAAGCTTCAGAATTTTAAAACATGGCAGTAGATGCTGTTATGTTATAGGTGATACGAAACTGAGAGGTATAGATATATTGAATGCGGAAGTTTTTGCTGAGAGTTTACAACAATCTGGCTTTAAACTTGATAAAATAATAAAAAGAGAAATTCCGTTAAAAATACTACCTCAAAAAAGGGATGAGAAAACAGGCAAATTTGCAAATAATCACGACGCTAATTCAGAAGCTTATCCAATAGAATATATTGTAATAGGGTTAAAAGGATAAAAAATATGATATTAATGTTCCAATTCAAAATTTTGGAGACTTGATGATGATACCAGAAAAGGGAACGATTAGCCCCAGACCATATGGGCGGCTTATAACCATGTTAGGTGAGCAACTTATCAAAAACGAAAAGATTGCCCTTTTAGAGCTTATTAAGAATTCATACGATGCTGATGCTTCTTGGGTACAGATTAGATTCATAAATTTTAACAAATCAGGTACAAGTTTGGAAATTGGAGAAAACTCTGTCATTGAAATCGAGGATGACGGAATTGGTATGACTTTTGATACCATTAAAGATTCTTGGATGAATCCTGCAGCGCCTTATAAATATATCAAAAAGAAAATGGGCGAAGGTCGTACAGAAAAAGGTAGGATAATGCAGGGCGAGAAGGGTATCGGAAGGTATTCCGCCTTCAAGCTTGGATATGCAGTAGAGATATTTACTAGAGCAAAACAGCTAGAAGCTAGTGAAATATACTTAAAATGTGATTTGTCCGTCTTTGATGATGAAATTCTTGCAAAGAAAGGGGATTTATCCAATAAACCAATCTTTATTGAGGACGTTAAATATGATTACGAGATCCGAACTTCTCCTGAAAGGATAAAACAGCAAACTATTGTAGTTCAAGGTAGTGTAATCGAGAAACAACCACATGGGACATTAATAAGAGTTTCGAATTTAAAAGGAAAATGGACAGATGAAAAGATACGTGATATCTTTGAAGATTGCCTGAGGTTGGTATCACCATTCGGTAGCACCGAGTTTGTTGTAGATATTCTTTTGAATGGTGAGTATGTTTTCTTGGCTGAAGAGAAAGATAAATTGACTAATCTATTAAATATAGCAGATATCAAAATTGATGGCGAGGTCGATAGAGAAGGGCGTTGTAAATTTATATTGAATGAAAAAAAAGGAGAAATGTCTTTATTAGACGATTTGTCAGATGATAGAGACATTAGGAAACGTTTTTATGATAAAGGGGGAGGGCTAAAAAGAAGACCTGAATGTGGATCTTTCAAATTTAAGTTTTATGTTTTTGAATTTAAAAGAAAGGCTTCATTAGCATCGCCATTATCTAATGATGATAGAGAACTCATTAGAAGCCATCGAACGTATGTTTATAGAGATGGCATTAGAGTTTATCCTTATGGGGATCCAAGCGATGATTGGTTGGGACTAGACATTGCAAGAGGGTTGGTGAAAGCCGGGAGTTATCTTAGCAATGATCAAGTGGTTGGATATGTGGGTATAACTAGCAAAGACAATCCAGACCTGAGAGACAAATCGAGTAGAGAGGGACTAATGGACATTGGCAATGCTTATCAAGACATTAGAGTACTTCTTCTCGGAATTTTGGGGTATTTGAATAAAGAGTTAAAGAAATTAAAAACTGTGATACGTGAAAAAGGATTGTATATCAAAGAATCAGTTGTTGAGAAGGACTTATCGGTTATTGAGAACCATCTGAATAAACAGAAGGATTCTGAAGGTATTAGCACTCTTAACAGATTAATCAAAGATTATCATGAAGAGAAGAAGGTATTTTCAGAGCGTGTCGAAGTTGTCGAAGATCTTGCAGGAGTTGGAATGGCGGTAGACGCGGCATCCCACGACTTGATGATAATGATGACCCGCGCTGCTGAAACTTTGAACATGATGATAAAAATGGCTGAAAAAGATAATTTTGACCATGATAAATTGCGAGGTGATTTGGACAAATTACGAGGTCAATTTGCATATATTGAGGATCAACTTCATGGTATCCAACCACTATTCCGTTCCTCAAGACGGCGTAGTAAGGATTTAAGAATTAGTGATATTATTGATAAAGTCAAATTGTACTATAGTGTTCCTATTGAGAGAAGAAATATAAAAGTAATCGTGGATGAAAAAGGACCGCCTATCGTTGTTAAATGTTCCGAAGGAATAATACTCCAAGTTTTCATAAATCTTATGGACAATGCAGTTTATTGGTTAACTACGAGTACAAAGGAAAATAAGGAAATAAAAATTTTAATTGATGGGACAAAATGCGAAGTCGTTTTTGCTGATAATGGCCTTGGCGTTAGGGAAAGTGATCTTCCGTTCATCTTTGAACCATTCTTCTCAACTAAGGGAATTAAGGGTCGCGGCTTAGGACTATATATCGCTCGACAACTCCTATGGAGATACGATTACGAGATTAACTACATAATTGATAAGGATAAAACGGTTTTAGATGGAGCAAATTTTCTTGTAAGTTTTGGAGAGAATAACGAGGAGGGAGAGGAGTAATGGATATAAGCCTATGCGAAGGGATAGCGACGATTATCGATAATGGTATAGGAGTGGAGGAGGATATCAATAAAATCATTATTAAAATCAAAGAGAAAGGTTTTCCTACTTGTGAAATAGAGTCGCTCGATTTGGCTGAGAGTTTTCTTTCTAATTTTACAATGTCCAGTTTCATAATACTTGATTGGAATATATTCGAACCCATCGAAGCGACTGAGGAGGGGGTATCTCCCGGCGCTGAAATTAGAGAGGAGATTCATCAAAAGATTATTGAGTTCATAAAAAGATTAAAAGATATATGCTTTGCTCCAGTTTTTATATTTACTCAGGAAAGTACAAGAGATATCAATGATCAAATCATTCCAAAGCTCAAAGAAGAAGGTTTATATTTCGAGAACGGAAGGAACTTTATCTATGTAAGAAACAAGAAAGAACTTCTTGAAGGCGATAAACTCTTTGAGGATATTGGCGCGTGGATAGAAAGTAACCCGCCAATATATGTATTGAAGTTGTGGCAAAGAGAGATGTTGAAGGCCAAAAATACGGTATTTTGGGATTTATATAATAGAAGTAAGGGATGGCCGTGGATACTATGGTGTAGTTTTAAAGACGAAGGGGAAGATCCGGTATCGGGAATAAACGAGACCCTATTTAGGCTAGTTTCGTCAATAACAGTAATGCCCGAACTAGAAGTAGAAAAGCTGAAGATAGCAATTGATCCTGATTTACAAGAACTCAGGGATGTTTTACGAAGAACAATGTTTCTAGATAAGGGGTTATATGGTATAAAACCTGGTGATATTTTCGAAATAGATAGTACTTATTATCTAAACATTAGGCCAGAGTGCGATACTATTGAGGGAAGATGTGATGGAAACGTCTATCTAATCAAAGGTAGTAAAAAATCTGGTAATGATCTGAAGAAAGAAGACAGGTACTCTAGTAAGATTGGCTTTAAAGAACATATATATGAAGCATTCTTGTTTCTTTTGGCCGATAATGTAAATGATGTTATTGTATTTAATTTTAAAGATTTAGAGGTGAAAAAATTCGATGAGATCGAAGGCTATCGGAAGTGGAGACTATTGCCGCCTCATATCACCAAGATTCAACAAAGATTCTCATCTTGCATCGGGAGGATAGGTATCCCCCGATTACCTAAACAACTTGAAACTGAGATTCTGCGAAAGAATACTTAATGGTTGACGATCTCTTAAAATTTAAGATTCAAGTGACAGGATATATTTATCTAAGATAACTTAAGTATCTCTTCTGAAAATGATATACATTGCCGACTCCTCCCTTTTCATCATCCGGAAACGACTCGAAGGCAGCATTGTAACAACGCCCTCCGTAGTCGAAGAACTCAGGGATGAGAACGCCCGCACGACAATGGAATTGATGAATGTGAGAGTCGAGCCACCGCTTGAGAGCTTCAAAAAAGAGGTCAGGAAAAAAGCGGGAGTCACAAAGGACAGCGAAGAGCTTTCAGCAACGGACGTCGATATCCTCGCAAAAGCGCTTGAGTATTCAGGGCGCGAGGATGCTATTCTTGTCACGGACGATTTCGCGGTGCAGAATACCGCGATACAGCTTGGTATCAAGGTGATGCCTGCGGGTCAGAGGAAGATAAAGGATGTTCTCATCTGGGAAAAGCAGTGCATCGGGTGCAAGCGGAGGTTCCCAGAGGGGGATGAGTGCCCTGTATGCGGCTCTCCTATGAAAAAACGGAGAAAAGGCAAATTATAACCCGATTTACGTCTTTCCCGCTATTCTGACAGTAGTTTCTGTAACAACAATGAAAAATCCATCGAGGGAATTTTCATATTTTTCGAGCAAGCGTTTCAGTACAGCTATTTTGTTTGCTGCCCGTTCATCTTCAAGGCGCAAAAGTATCACACCTTTATGTGGCTTTTTCTCTCGAAAAACAAGCTCACCAAAGTCTTTGTCATTTGTGATTAGTATGCGATTTTCCTCGCAGGCTTTCTGGATAACCTCTCTATCATCCGCTCCCCTGATTTCGTCAAATACAGAAATCACATCATGATTTTGCCGGCGCAACCACTGTGCAACCGCAGGTCCTGTGCATTCATCCACAAGGAACCGCATCTAACAAGCCTCTGCAGTCAAAGGCATAAATGTGGTGTCTTCAAGGGATTCTGTTGCAAATAGCAAACATGCTTTTATATCTTCCCGGGTCAACCCCTTATATTCTTCAAGGATTTCCTCCATAGAAGCGCCATGCGCTAATAATCCAAGGATAAACTGCACTGTAAGTCTTGTTCCTCTGATTACAGGTTTTCCAGTCATAACATTGGGATCAAGAATGATGCGTTCAAGCAATTTTTCCGCTTTCATGTTTTCTCACCTTATCTATTATTTTCTCTTTATTCATATAAAGACCATTGATTGCCTTTCATAAAGTATTGGAAATCCTCCATTACTTGACACCAAACTTTTTAACAGCCCCACACGACCAAAACCTTTTAATCATAGCCCATCAATATAATGTTCGTAGAATAACGAATAATTAAAGAGGTAACAGTGGAACTAGAAAATATAAGGACAAACTTTCATACCCGACTTGAAAACGCAAAGACCCTCGCAGACATCTTCGAGGTTGTTAAGGCAGCCGTGTGGGAGAGCCAGAGAAAAAGCCGCGCAGGTTTGATGCTGGGACTTGCCAACCTCGGGAACCATCCACAGGGATTTTTCGGGGCTTTCTATCCTGTGGGCTCAAACGTCATAGTAATGAATAAAATCCCACTTGAGAGAATCAAAGAAACAAGACCCGAGCTTTACAAACCCTATATTTTCCATGTGTTGCTCCATGAATACCTGCATACGCTGGGCTACCTGAGCGAAAGCGGCGTAAGGCAAATGGCTCATGAGATTACAAGGCAGGTATTCGGCGAAGAACATCTTGCCACAAAAATAGCAAAAGATACCACCCTTTTCTTCAAGAATCTCGTATATCCAAACGCAGCATGGCAGCCCGATGATATGAATCTTGAGCTTGTGGATGGTTTTGACAGGGGAAGCGCGAGTTATATTGGTTAAAATTTATTTCCTATTCCGGCGATTAAGTCCTGACCGATTACTGCATGGCAGCAGGAAATCGGATTAATTTTTATTACAACTTTTTCAGAGCAAATGAATTATTTCAGACGGGATAACAGGATAAACAGGATTGTGTATAAATCATCCTGTAAATCCTGTTAATCCTGTCCGATTGTTCATAACAAGTCGTTATTTTAAGATAGAATACTTAGTAAAATCGAAGCACATGGCGTTATACATCCTTAGCGGTCTAATCTGACAAAGTCAAGTTACAACTGTTTCCAGAATATGGCTCCGCCTTTTCCCATATAGCAAAAAACTTTTTCCGAAGCTCTTTCGCAAGCTTGGTATCCCTGATATTCACGACTGCAAAAAGCTCTTCAGGATTAATGGGATTCAACATCTGGAGCAGGACGTTTTCACTATCTATTATATCAAACGGCGTAGCAGGTATTGCGGCAAACCTGCAATTGAATTTATCCCCCATATACACAAGCAGTTGTTTTACAATCGGATATTCTTCCAGTAAACTGAAATCCACATCTTTGTTAAGGATAATTTTGATTTCCACGCCCCTTTTGATAGCTTCATAAAGAGCCTTGAGGATTCCGGCATGACTTTCTTGCATCAAATCTTTTTTCAGTCGCTCGGAGTTCATCTTGGGAGCCATAAAAACCAGCAATTCCTTTTGAGACCCTGATATGCACTCACGGACAAGTTCATGGGATTCTTCGCTTATTGCGACAGTCCAGAAAGTCTTATCAGGCTTCCTTGGCTCAACCCCCGAAAGTTCGGATTTCAGGTCAGAAACCAGGTTTTCCAGTTCAACCGAAGCCTGGGTTAGTTCTTCATGCCTGGTTTTTGAAAGCCGTTCAAGCGCCGAAGCAGGCTCAACGCATGCATACCTTCTCGGTCTTGTGTCCTGCGCACGTATCAAATGGTCTTCTTCAAGGCTTGAAAGCACATTATAAATCCGCCCCATAGGTATTTTTGCATTATTAGCTATCTCATCCGCCTCGGCATCGCCAAGCTTCAGGAGTGCTAAGTAAGCCGATGACTCATAGCTCGTAAGACCGAGTTTCTTTAGTTTTTCAAGCACAAGTGATAAATTCATGTTTTGCTATTTAAAAGTTTTGTAATTAAACCACTCTTGAGTTGTTTAGAAGCATAACATTTTAATACCTGCATGAATAAACAGGGAAGCACTGCGGAGAACAGATGGCAACCTTTCTTGAAACGAATTTGATGAAACTTGCTGAAATACAGAAAAAGCATACAAAAATACTCGCAGTCATAGTTATAATTCTTACTATTATTCTGGGTATCGGGCTTAAGGATTTGACCATTAACTCGGATTTCAGGAAAGAGATGCCCAAGGAACTTCCCATATTTGCGCTCAATGACAAGGTATCGGGTAAATTCGGGGGCGAGGATACTGTGGTCATTGCCGTGCAAATTGACGAGTCTGTTGATTCAAAAGAAGCTGTGAGGGATATCCGGGACCCGAGGGTGATACAATCCCTGATTTTCCTCGATAAGGAACTGAGGGGCGAAACGACTGTTACGAGCGTAACATCTCCTGCAAGTTTTTTCAGTGGCAAGAATGCATATTCTGATGAGGAAATAACGCAAACCCTGCGCAATACCTCCGTGGCGGATGCATTTTTCAGCCGGAATTATAAAATGGCGCTCATGTATGTTGCAGCAGATATAGGCTCAGGAGAAGACCAGATACAGAAGTTCAATATACTTGCACAGGAGAAAATAGATTACACCCCGAAGCCGCCGGGGGTAAAGTTCGGCATAACAGGGCAGCCCATTCTCAGGATGACTATTTTTGATTTACTCAAACGGGATGCTGTTTTTACTCTTGCGGTTGCCGCAATCATCATTTTGCTTCTTCTTTTCGTCATGCAGCGTTCATATACACAGGCATTTTTGATATTCGCCCCGCTGTCGATAGGATTAATCTGGACGATGGGTACCCTTGGATGGCTGGGGATTCCCCTGTCGGTTGCCACGGTGGCTCTTAGCTCAATGCTTCTGGGGCTGGGTGTGGAATACGGCGTATTCGTGCTAAGCAGGTACAATGAAGAAAGGGTTAAAAATTATAGCCAGCTTGATTCGATGAAGACCACGGTATATTCAATAGGCACAGCCGTTATCGGGTCAGGGACGACAACGATTGTGGGTTTCGGTGTGCTGTCATTCGCATCCGTTCCGCTTATACAGCACCTGGGTCAGACGCTGGCGCTGGGTATAGCTTATTGCCTTCTGGCTGCGCTCATTGTCAATCCCGTGTTCATACTGCTTGAAGAGGATTTTGAGTACTGGAATACCCATAGGAAACTTGCGAAGCTTACAGCCAAAAAAGAAGAACATGTCCGGAGAGGGAGGTAATAATGATTAAAGAGCTCCTTGAAAAATATTCAGCATTTGTCACCAGGCACCCCGTTACAGTGCTGGTTATCATGCTTGTTGTTTCATTTTTTGCCATCCAGATGGCAGGCACTATTGAAACAAAAAAATCAGATATAAAATCAATGCTTCCCAATGACGTTGAATCCATAGGCACGCTGAACAGCATTGAAAACGAGTTCGGAAGCACCAATGCAGTATTCTTTGCAGTCGAATTAGACCCTCAGTATAAGGGTTCTGACGAGACGCGGGACATTCGCGACCCAAAAATCATACGGTATATGGACCAGCTTTCGGAGCTTGCGCAGCATACCGAAAATGTGATTGATGTCTCAAGTGCGGCTTCGGTTTTGAAAACGATCAACAACGGGCGGCTGCCCCAATCCGTAAGGGAAATTTCGGCACTTACTGACAAAAACGGGCTTCTTGGGAATTATGTCAGCAAGGACTATACGCTTGCCCTGGTTAAAATCCAGACAACCGATGACGCTGACCTGAAAGCGCTTGAAGTCGAGCTTAACAAGATAATCATGGAAGTCCCGAAGCCGCCTGGAGTTACGGTAGCTCTTGGAGGCAACGCCATGGAAAGTACGGTCATGGAAAAAAGCATCGGACCGGATATGGCAAAGACGTCGCTGTATTCCCTTATCGGAATCCTGATAATAATACTTGTTCTTTTCCGTTCCGTAAAATACGGATTAACGCCCATGACCACGATAATTTTCGGGACGCTCTGGGCAATGGGCTATGTCGGGTTAATCGGAATGGGATTGAGTTCACAGACTTCCGGTGTTTTGTCCATGATAATGGGCATAGGCATAGACTTCGGAATCCAGGTTGTCACGAGGTACAGGTTTGAACTGGAAAACAAACTTGTTCCCGGGGATGCCATGGCAGTGACCCTGAACAACGTTATAATCCCCATGTCCACAACGACGCTGGCTGCCCTGATAGGATTCCAGGCAATGTCCCTTGGGAAATTGACCTTCCTCGGCGATATGGGGACAATAATGAGCTATGGTGTCGCTGCAAGCATGGTTGCGGCTATAACCATTGTCCCTGCTCTTGTAATTATAATTGACACTATGAATATAAAAGATACATATAAAAAAATAATGAACAGATTTGAGGTAAGAACATGAAGAACAGATTATTAACACAAATTTCAATACTGGGCGTATTGATAGTACTTTTATCAACGGCTGCCACTGTCGTTCTGGGCGCTCCGCTTACGGGAGTGCAGGGAAACAGGATACAGGCAAATTTCATGAGCCAGGACCCCGACCCGGCTGATGCCGGGAAAGATGTGGACCTGAGATGGCAGGTTGTAAACACCATGTCAAGTACCGTAGAGAATTTAAAGTTCCATCTTGATGTGGGATACCCCTTTTTATTCGAAGCCGGGGATTCCCCGGATAAGGATTTAGGCGCATCCGCAGGCACGAACGATAACCAGATTTTCTATGTGCTGCACTACAAACTCAGGGTAGCAGATAATGCTATCAAGGGGACTTACAACGTAACCCTGAGCTGGGATACGGGAGAAGGGTGGACAAAGAAGGATTTCCCTGTTTACATCGACCCGAAGCGGGCTGATTTCGTAGTCGGGGCACTTGTCACATCTCCCGAAAAATTGATAGCCGATACAAAAGAAGCGACGCTGTCTGTGAATATCGACAATATAGGAAAAGGCAATGCAGAGAATGTTAAGGTTAAACTCATAGTGCCAGCGGGATTCAAGCCGACATACAGTTATTCTGATGAGGACAGTCTTGGTATAATTGAAACTGGCGGCAGTAAAAAAGCAGATTTTTATGTGGATACGGATGAGAACTTAAAGGAAGGAGATTACAGCGCAAAACTTGAGATTACGTATAAGGATGAAAACGATGAGGCAAATATGTACAGGATGAAAAACCTCACTCTCAATATCCCGATAAAGCCGGCGCCTTATCTCATAGTGGAATCAGTAACAACCACTCCTGAAAAATTAATACCGGGGGACAAAGCCGAATTCAGGATAAATGTCGGCAACACTGGCAATGAAAAGGCTGAATCCGTTTCATTACGCGTATTCAAAGACGCATCCCAGCCTTTTGAATTCGATGAAAAATCAGATTTCGTGGGAAAGCTTGAACCCGGTGAAAACGGGGATGCAGTATTGAAAGTGACGGTCGATAAAAATGCCGCAGCCAAGAAGTACCTGCTGGATGTTGAACTGAGGGGCATAGATGAAAAGAATAACGTGGTGATTTTCAGGCGGACAGTCCCGATAACCGTGAATCCGGAAACACGTTCAACTTCACCTCTGGCAGTGATGGGTATTTTTGTGGTTGTTGGAGCGGTAGTGGCAGGATATTATTTGAAGAAGAAAAAGGGATTGTAATCTTTCGATTATAATCCCAATTCAAACCCTATGATAGGGTGCTCAAGCCCGAAATTCGAGATAACACCGGGGTGAATCTCGCCGAACACCCCGGCTCTCTCGCCTTTTATTATTATATCGGCGCGCCTGCCTTCGATGAATGCCGGGTCATTTGACTCCGCAACTTCATATTCTATGCGCCTCTCCCTCAAAACTGCATCTACAACAGCCTGGATTTCAGTAAAATTCGCCTGCGGATGGATGGCTGCTGCGCCCAGATGCTGCCCGGTCATGCAATCCAGTACAACCTCTCCGGCTTCGAATATCCGCTGCGGGAGTTCGCGGTGCTTATTAATTGACAGGATTTCAAGCAGGTTGGGAAGGATTGTGGTACGTACGATGGTATGGTCTTCGCTTATCGGATACAGGATATGGGTGATACCCTCTTGTTTTTCGCGGCGCATCATGTCAAATTGCACTTTCTCGCTTGTGAGGGTGAAAGGCATTACTTCAAAATAACCAAGCCCGGTCATGATTTCATGGATTGAGTCCCGAAGCTTTGAAATGGGATGGGATTTTCCTGTTGTGGAAGTTGAAGGAAGCTCAGGTTGAATCTTATCAAAACCGTAGCCAATACCGATATCCTCGATAAGGTCCCAGTTGTGCAGTATGTCGGAGCGGTAAGCAGGGACAGATACTTCAATTATTTTGCCCGATATTCTTGCGCCGTACCTCATTTTTTGAAGGCATGATATGATTTCTTCATCTGTGATATTGAATCCAAGCAGCTCCGTTACCTCGCTATTTTCAAGGTTCATGATAGCGGGCTCAAGTTTCGGTGTTTGTGCTTTCCCATCAATGGTAACGGATTCGATTCTTCCTCCGCGCTCTGCAAGCGATGCCACTACAATGTTCAGGGCAACTGACACGCTCGGGTCAAGACCTGTTACCTCAATGAAGAGGTCGGTGGTCTCTTCTGTCACTCGCGTGAGCTCACCATTGATTATCGGGGGGAACGAGAGAACATTCTCCTCTGCATCAAGAATAAGCGGGTATTTATCGAATTTTTCAAGGATATTCGCGAACTTGACGCCTTTTGGATGTTTTTCGAGGATTTCCCTCATCGTCATCGGCTCTGTAAAATCAAGCGGCGTGAACTTAAAATAAGGATTCTGCGCAATATACCGAAAAGGCGGTCTTATCCGTGCAAGGTCGTGCACGCCTATGGATACTTTTCTGCGGTTCCTGCCAACAGCCCAGTGAAGCGACTCTTGTAGTGCCATCAGGGATTCGATGCTGCGTGAATTAAACTGCATTCCCCGGATTACCGCGCAGGCCAGGTATGGTCGGATTTTTTCAATTTCCTGATCTTTTGTTATTTTGATTACGGGAGGCGCGACCTTGAATTCCCGGATTCCAGTTTCAATGCCAAGGGATATCGATGTGGTCATCCCCGATACGTTCGATGTCGCACCCCATCATCGGGATGCGCCGGATTACCGTCTCCTTATCTATCCCTGAGAGTTCTTCAAGGTCATCGTAATATATTGTAATAACAGGCATTTTAACCGGGCTGGAAAACGAGCCGAAGATATATTAATTATTCTGTTAATCTTTTTATTTTACATGCGGGTGGAAAGGAACAATTAGTATAAAGATTATAATTGACAATATTCCATAGAGGATGAAAAGTATGGTTTTTGATGTAAAGACTCTTGCATTGGCAAATCTTGGAATCCAGATATTTCTTATTGCATTTGTATTTCAGGCGGTATATTTTGTAAAAAAAGGAAACCCTCTTAAGCACTGTGCTATGGTAAGGATGGCAGTGCCACTACAGGTATTGGCTATAATTGCAGTTATGCTTCCATCATTGCTTGGATATATCATAATTGAACCATTTGGAATATTTAAAGCTGAGCTGTTCATACACCATACCCTCGGGCTGCTGGTAGTTGTGCTCTGGATATACATCAACCTGGCATTTGGCAACATAATCAGAATGCCTGGTAATTTTCGCATGTTCATGAGAACGGCGCTGGGTTTATGGGTGCTGGCATTGGTATTGGGGCTGCATATATACACCAGGATTTATGTATGAAGATGGAAAAATTTGGAAGGAATATAGGAGGATTATTTTATGGAAATGAAATTCAAAGAGAAATTTAATGAACTCTGGAAAAAATATTTTAACAACGCTGAATTGCCCATCACTTTTTATTACACAGATGAGGAAGGGCATGCCGAGCTTGCAAAGCCCGAATCAACACCCAGATGCGTTATCGGCGCTTTATCAAAGGTAAGGAAAGGACGCTCATTTTCTTTCAATGCAGAATCAATCGGCTGCTTTGGCGGAAAAAGATACCTTGGTTTTTCTGAAAAAATAATGCCCGACTTTGAATATTTCCTGTCATGCGGGATTCCGGGAAAGCTTGAAGGCGAGCGTTATAAAAAATCCCCTGAGCTTGTTAAGGAAGTAATGAAACACCAGCCTGCGTTTAAAGCCCCAGCTAAATTCATTGTGTTCAAAAGATGGGATATGCTTGAGGAATCTGATGAGCCCGAAGTTGTAATCTTCTTTGCTCGGCCGGATGTTCTCTCAGGTCTTTTCACACTTTCGAATTTTGATGAGTCGGAGCCAAATGGAGTGTTCTCACCATTTGCCGCTGGATGCGGTACGATTGTCCAGTATCCTTATATTGAAATGAAATCTTCACGACCCAGGGGAGTTATCGGGATGTTCGACGTCTCAGCGCGTCCTTATGTATCAGGGGATGAACTCACATTTGCGGTGCCCATGAATAAGTTTGAGAGAATGGTTGGGAACATGGAGGAGAGTTTTCTTATTACGGAATCATGGAAGAGTGTGCAGAAGAGGATATAAGCCAGGATAATGCAGATAGTAAAAATAAGTAGCAGAGAACGGTAAAACTCGATGTTGAAAAAATAGTGGATTTGGCTTAATGAAAAGAATTAGTTTTGTGGCAGGTGTTTAATGTGGTTACCATTGACCCTTGCGAGCGGTTAAAGATAATTCAAACCCAGCTGGTCCCGGCGATCCTGACCAGCGCTACCTATGATGTTGATACTCTGGATATCAAAGTAGCTATTGAAAAAAACCTGCCTGACCTTGAAAGAAACTGCTATGAGCTTTTAGGTCGGTGCGAGAAAAAATGGCCTGATTGCAGGAATGAAATCGAGCTTTGCAGCAGTGAGAAGATAAAAGAATTGTTCAGGGAGACCAGGGAGAAGCTTGAAAAGATATGGGAGGAAAAAGAGAAGAGAGCGGGGAAAGAATCAGAGGGAACTTGACGAGGAAGAATGCAGATATTATCCTATCTGGAAGCACCTCATGGAAATCGAACCATGCTGGAATCCTTCATATATGAATTTCAGCGGGTCATTTTCTCCCTGTAAAGCTATGACGTATATCATTGGCAGGTAATGGTCAAGCGTCGGGACTGCGAGAGTTGCGCCGTTTATTTTCTGGTATCTGATGAGTTCTTCATGATCCTTATTGACTATATCCAGTTTCACCCTTTCATCGAATTCCACAGCCCAATCATACGGCTCTGCATCGATATTTCGAAAATCAATGCGCCCGAGATTATGTACGATATTTCCGCTTCCTATGATGAGAATTCCTTTTTCCCTCAAGATCGCAAGTTGCGAGGCTATTTCATAATGATACTGTATAGGTTTAGGATGCCATTCATTAAAAGAATAGTCAAGGCTCATCTCAAAAACAGGAATATCTGCCCCAGGATACATGTGCTTCAAAATCGCCCATGAAGCGTGGTCCAATCCCCAGTCATTGCTGCATTTTATGCTCACTTTTCGTATGGAATCTATTAGAGATCCAGCATTGTCGGGCGAACCGGGGCATGGATATTCTATTTCATATAACTCTTCCGGGAACCCATAGAAATCATGGATGGTCCCGGGTTTCTCGTTGCATGAAACGTATGTGCCCGGTGTCAACCAGTGCGCTGATATCACCATTATTGCTTCCGGCTCTGGTAATCTCTTCCCCAGGGCTGCAAGGCTATCTGTAAATTCGTTTTTGGAAACTGCGTTCATGGGTGAACCATGACCTATGAACAATGCAGGCATATCTTTTGTCATATTCTTCCTCTTGAAGAAAAATGAAAAAATTACTTCGCGTTTTTATCTTCCTGCCAGAGTCCGAATGTATTATTCTCGGTATCAACGCATATTGCAAGATAACCCCATCCGACCACTGCTGTTTTGGGCGTGATGATGTTACCCCCCAGTTTCTTTATCTTTGTAATGTATTCTTCAACTGAAGGCACACCGATATAGTTCATGGTGGTCTGCCCGGGCAGTTTTCTCTCCCCCATCCCGCCGCCTACTCCAGGATTCCCATTTAAATCTCTGGTCTCTATAAGGTAGAAGGGGATTGGCATCGGCACCTGCTTGAATTTCCAGTCGAACAGCTTTTCGTAGAATTTTTTCGCTCTTTCTATATTGTCTGCAGGCAGGTCAAAATGAACAATTGTTGGCATTACTAACACCTCAATTTATATTATGTATCTCAGGGTTAATAATTGTTGGTGCGGGGCAGTACAATATCAACAACGAGCTCGAAATAGATTTAAACCTGACAAATTCTCCAATAATCTTTATTTTCATAATGAAAAGTATATGCGCATAAGAAATAATGTTAGATGTCTGGAGGATAACTGCAATGCGCGAGATCACACCTGAAGATGCGGCAAGGCTTCACGGCATTTCTACTTCGCATCACCAAATGCCTAACGGTGAGCTTCGCTTTCGCCTCAGGAAGAGCGATGGTACAGCGTATATCCGAACCGAAGCAACTTCGGAGGGTGCGTGGCAAAGTAGTCATTATCATAATCGCGTCAGGGAAACCTACATTGTTCAAAAGGGTTGGATAGCTTACGCAGAACTGATCGACGGAAAGCGAAGACTTAGCAGTTTTCAAGCAGGAGAGCTGTTCACAACTCAGCCAAGCGTCATTCACAACGTCTATATGCCGGGAAATGCCGTGATTCATACGGTAAAGCACGGCGAAGCAAGTAACGAAGACCGAATCGAAGATTACGCAACATCACAATTTAACCTCGTAACGCAGTGTCTAACGGAAGATCAAATCCATCGGGAAGCTGACACCACGGCGCATGGCATTTCAATTGCGGAGTCGAGCGAGACGTATCGTCATTTCGATAATCTGATATGGCAGCTACCTGCGTGGTGCACGGCAATTTTCATGGTTACGGTGGTGGGGACTAACTCGCTTTCGGATACCAACGTGTTAGTGAAAGCCTCTGGGCTCCCATCGAGTTCCGTAGTTACTGGGTTCCTATTCTTGATGTTTTTTCTCATTCTTGCACTGACACACGCGCTGTACAAGTTCCGCAGACATCAAGCCGCTTTCAAGTACTATCCGCCAACACCTGTCTGGTCGTCGGCGTCAACGCATCTTCAGCTTATCGTAACCGTTGAAGCCTTCAGCCTACTGTTCATGCTCCTGCTCTTGAACGGGATACCTTTCTTATATGCGCTTTTGGGTTGCAGCGTCGTGGTCGCGGGAATAACGTGGTACCGGGAACTCATGCTACGACGATGATATCCTGAAGAGAAACAAGCCTCTAACTAGCCGTTTCCCTACCAGCACACCGCAGAGGACGCAAAGACAAATAATTTATTAATTTGTGGATCTCTTCAACGAAAAATTAACCGCGGATAAACGCAGATGAACGCAGATTTAATGCATCGGCGTTTCCGCAATGATGGGTTTTATGTTCTTTACAATTACAACTTTTTCACACCTGAGCAGTATATCTGTCCCATATAGAAGCCAGCTGGCATGATATATTTCATTAAGGAGGAGAGAGTAATATTCCATGTCATCCGTGCCTATGAGCAATATCTCAAGCGGTCTTTTTATTTTCTTGTCTTTCAAAAATATATTTAATTACTAGTATCAAAATCATGAAAATGGCTAATATTGCGGCGATTTTTATAAGTAACTTACCAAACTCATTAGCTGTTCTGGCAGTTCTACCTTTGTTGTTAATATTTTCCAGAATATAGTTTTTTCCCTTTTTAACATAATAGATAATTAACAAAGAAACACCCCCTACACCCGCAAATATATATTTAAACCAGCCTTCGCCTCCTAAATAGAAATCTAAAATTGAACCTACAACGGCCATGCTCGCAAGGATTATTATGGGAACTAAAGATTCGTAAACAAGTTGGGTTAATTTTTCATAAAATTCATATTGTTTCATAAGTTGACCTCTGATATTATTCATTCAGTTGTCTTTCTTTTAAAAATAAGGGCACATCCCTGTGCCCTCTACCTCGCCCTCATCGACTCCAGCGCCTGCGCCACCATCGCGCGATACGCATCCGCATTCGTATTGTAATGCTCCCTCGCCTTCACCGCATTCGGCTCACTGCCCGCAAGCTTCTCAAGCCTCTTCGCTGTATGCATCGCAGCATCCACAACCCACCTGTCCCTCGTGGCAGCATCCACGACATGCATGGACTCAGCCCTGATGGAGGTAAGCACATTTCCTTCCTTGGTCGTAAATGTTGTCGGCTTTCCTATGACAGCAATGAACTCAGGCGGCGCTGTCTTTGCAAGCACCTGCGCTGCCTCGGGCTGGTACTGCCCCGCGGTCACGAAAAACGCGCCTGTGGGGTCAACGATGCGCCCGCGCCAGAATTCGGAATCGGTTCCTACATCTTCCTTCTCCGTGAGCGTGCCCACAATGAACACGCGGTTGCATTTTGCCCCGGTCGGGGTGATGAGGTACTGCGGTGAGTACTGGTCATTTCCATCCTTTGCCTGGAGGTTTGATTCCTTTAACTCTGCTGCGAATATGCGGTGCGCAACTTCGCGGACAAATCCATTTTCTGCCATGATTACGCCTCCTGTGCGATCGGCGCGGCAGATGCTGCAAGTATTCTCTTAATTTCTTCTTCTATCGGCTTGACATCAGGTTTTATTGAATCTACGAGTATAAACCTGTCAAGTTTGGCGCCGCTTACCACAAAATACCTGCCCACAAGCTTGCTCTTTATCATATCGAGAACCACTGCCTGGTCAAGTGCCTCTGTCGCCATCTCCTTTGCTTTCTCAAGGGTGATGCCGGTCAGAGCCTCTGTAACTTCCCTGTTCAGCAGGATGTCCTGCACTTTCTCGCCATCGTCCATGACCGCTTTTACCCGCAGGTCGTATATTCCTTCAACCTTCCCGTGTTCGCCGCATGCGCCTTTCACCAGCGCCCTGTTGCATTCCGGGCAGCGCTTGATAAGACCAGAGCCGCTCTGGATATCCACGATGGCACCGCTGAATTCGGTTGGCGTTGAGCCTACCTCTATTTCCTCTGCAACCGGGATTATCTCGCTTGTCTTATTCAATTTGATGCTGAACTGTCCCTGCCACTCGGAAGTCGCTACATTTTTGAATATGTAGTTCTTGCCTTCCTCCACAGTCGGAAGCGCCGCTTTTACCCATTTTGTGAATTTAATTGTGCCGGACTCGTCTCCAAACAATCCAACCTGCGAGATGGATTCCTGGTTAACTTCCCACAACTGGACGACTTTACCCCGCACCGTTACCCATTTTCCATCCTCTTTGACATCTGATACCTTTACCAGCGGTGTTTCACGCGGAGCAAAAAATTCACTCTTGGGAACATTATGTTTCTTTAAGAATGATTCTATTTCACTTGTCTCAACTTTAATGCCCAGTTCCATGAATCGGGCTTCGATTTGTTTTGCTATTTGTTTCATATCTTTCCTCAAGCCTCTTGTTTGAATTTTTTATTTGAGAGGCAGATTCTACCTTATCCCGGGAACATATAAAGCTTCCCAGAGCGGGGTGAAAGTAATATTTTAATAAGTGGGAATTTCATTAAAATATATGAACCAGATAAGTTATCCAGCCATAAAAGATAAAATCGCCGCCTTCATAAAATCAAAGGTCAGGGAATCGGGAGCGCAGGGGGCGGTAATCGGTTTAAGCGGAGGAATCGATTCAACCCTGACAGCTTATCTCGCAGTTTATGCCCTCGGTCCTGATAACGTGCTTGGCCTCTCGCTGCCTGAGAAGGGCGTTACATCAAAACCTGATGTGGATGACGCAGTGGAAGTCGCGCGGGTTTTGGGGATTGAGCATAAGGTCATTGAGATATCTCCGGTTTTGCAGGCTTTTTCATCCACCATTCCTGGTTTTGACAGCGCCGCAAATACTGCAAACGGGAACCTGAAAGCAAGAACGAGAATGTGCATACTGTATTATCATGCGAATCTCATGAATCGAATGGTTATAGGGACGGGGAATAAAACAGAGCTTTTGCTGGGCTATTTCACAAAATACGGCGACGGCGGCGTGGATATAGAACCTATCGGAGGTCTCTATAAAACAAACGTTCGGGAACTTGCCCGGCACATGGGCATAGCGGCGAAAATCATCAACAAAACGCCTACGGCGGGCTTATGGCCGGGGCAGACCGACGAGAGCGAACTCGGTGTATCCTATGAGATGGCAGACCGGATACTCGCCATGCTGGTTGATGAAAATAAGGATGTGTCTCTGGTAAAGGAAAATTTCCCTCCGGAAATAGTTGACCGGCTGGCAGCGCGAATCTCATCCAACGAACACAAGAGAATGCCGCCGCAGTCTATTGATATCTGATGAGTGGTTTTGAAAGATGGCGGCGGGCGGATGGAGGCACTTCATAGAATCCTTGCGAAATGTTTCTCTCTAATGTCTCAAGCACCTGCTCTTTTTTGACAGAACCGCATTTCTCGCACCTGTAACCCTGCCCTATACCTTTGGATTTCATGCGTTTGCCGCAGCATAGGGGATTGCGTAATTCGTGAATATTGAGAGAATTTATGTTGATTTTTTCAATATTCAAGGTCTTATCTTTAACACTCCCGAAAACCGTTACTTCATCCTGCGGCCGAAGCTCCCTGATAATGCGCCTGAATCCCTTGGTGGGTTCAAAAGCTGCGCATTCAATAACTGCCCCGTTATCTTTCCCGTCATCTTCCAGTTCGAAAATAACATGGCCTCCTGATATGATTTTAGGGGCGCTTTTGACTTTTCCATTTAATATGTAAGAACGATTATCCAGAACCTCATTGATTTCTGCCGGCATCAGATGCATATCCGTATTCTGGTTTGTCTTATAGACCACGTACCTTTCAACAGGCTCGCTTTTTATCATCGAGAAAGCGCGTCTTACCGCATTTTCACTGTTGCCCCGTATCCCGAAAAGGATTGGGTCAGGTGAATGTGGAGCAAACACCACTCGTTTATTTTCATGATCTACCGTGTCCCATGTATCGGGGCGGGTGGCTGCATCGGCAGCATATACGGACTCTTCGTTTATATCCCGCAGCGTGCCCCATCGTTCTTTTTCCCTGTATGCGATTAATTCATAAGTGAAATCAGGAAGACCGCACAATGCAAGTCCAGAAGCGGCGAGCGCTCCGATTAAACCCCTCTTATTCTTGAATCCTTTGTGGCTTATATTGTGCCGCCTGAGGATTTCCACAGCTTCCTCGATTTCAAGGACATCCTGAACAGCGCGGATGGAGAATATGGCAAGCTCGGCCCGCATCTTTTCAGTTGCTTCTTCAATAAAAACTACGCCAGGATTGGTGTTTTCCTCGGAAAAAACAGCCATGTTCCTAACGGTATCGATTACAAGTTCTTTGACGACTTTCGCATCTTCGCCCCTTTCAAGGTCAAGAGAAATCGCAAGAGCCGCATTGCCGCGTGTTTTGTAAATGATGTTCGGATTGAGCCGGATGAGCAGTGGATAATCATTTATCCTGCCGTGTTCCTTTAATTTTTCGATTAGCACGGCTGCCAGGTATGTTGTGCACATGCTCTCTTTTGAATCCGTATCATCGATTCCGATAATCACAAAATGCTAATTACCCGCTGCATAATAAATCTTGGCACCATAGGGATTTATATAGACGTAGAATCATTCAAAATTTGATGAATAAGGAGTTGCTAATAAACGAGGCCGTTTCAATTCTTGGCAAGGCCGGCTTCATCATTTCCGAACGATGCGACACCCGCCCGAGAAGTTTTGATATCGCAGCCAGGCGGAATAACTTATTACTCCTTATCAAAATAATCTCTAATATCGACGGCTTGAATGAGGAAACTACCAAGGAAATGCAGTTCCTTGCCAGGCACCTGCACGGTTACCCGATCGTAATCGGTGAAAAAACCCGCGACCATTCGCTTGAAGGCGGCGTTGTTTATTTCAGGTACGGAATTCCTGCGATCAATATCAGTACAATGCAGGATTATTTTGTAGAAGAAATGCCGCCATTGATTTATGCAGAGCACGGCGGCCTTTATGTTAATCTTGACGGTTTCATCCTGAAACAGGAACGCATAAAAAAGAATATATCCCTCGGGGCGCTTGCATCACTGCTCGGGGTTTCAAGGAGAACCATAAGCAAGTATGAAGACGGCGAAATGGCTGCAAGTGTTGATGTTGCAATTAAGCTTGAAGAAGTGCTGGACAGGGGTTTTACTGTTTCGGTTGATATATTCGAGAAGCTTCATTCCAGTGAAAGCCAGAAACAGGAAACGGCAGTAAAACAGTATTCGAATGTTTTTTCTATCCTTGAAAATATGGGGTTTGATGTAATGCCTATTTCGCAGGCTCCGTTTGATGCGGTTTCGCAGACTTCAAACAGAAAGGATGAGAATTCAACTATTTTAACAGGTGTCGGCGATTACACAAGGACCATTGTCAAGAAGGCGCATCTTATGAGCAGCATCTCGGAAGTTGCAGGAACACAGTCGCTTTTGATAGTTCACGGGGTCAGTAAAACGAAAAATATTGAAAAGACTGTGCTTATAGATGATAAAGAATTGAAGAAGTTTGATGATAAGGATGATTTTATAGATTTGTTACAGGAGAGAAGGCAGAAAATTAAGGTTTCGTGAGCGGATATTAGAGATTTGGAAAAGTGAGATAGTATCAATTTGTGTTGGTGGTTATTCTAATGCAATGAGTTTAATTTGAAAGGGTGGTCAAAGTAATGAATAATCTATATCAAAAACTGAAAGACATAAAAGATATAAAAAAAGAAAATAGATTGGGAATGTTGCAAAAAATATGCAATGATGGCATAATTGATGAAGCTTTAGAAATAGCTAAGCATCAATCAAGTATAAATTTACCCGGTGTTCCAATCATCACGGCTTTAACTACAATTTTATTAGGCTCAGTACTAGGTTCAATATTAGATTTAAGGACACTTTATGCAATTCCGATTGTGTGGATTTTTTTTGTTTTGGTAATAATCAATGATTCTAAGAAATGGACAGAGGTTTACTACGATTTAATGGAATTGAGAAGGATAAGAAGAGAAGAAACTAAACCAACTGTTATTTCACAATTGGATATAATTATTTCTAAAGTCGAAGAAATAAATCCAAGAATAGATGTTCTGGAAAAAAATGTAAGCACTAAAATAGAAGCTATAGAAAAAGGGTTCATAAATATAAGAAAGAAATAATAAGATAATTAACGTAACACTTTCTACCAAATCCATAAACGGATAAATTGAAACTAGCTCCAAAAAATCAAAGACTTTTTATATTAGTTTAAACTTATTATTATTGGTGACTAAAAAATTTGTCCTTGAATATCCGATATTCAAACGTATAATTGCAAATTTTATAAACATATTCAAAATTATTACTATTTAATATGGGAGGTGAAAACATGGCAAAGAAAAAATCAATATTTGAACTGACCGGGCAGGGTGCAATAAATAAATCCAGCTCGGACGATGGACGGCAACGATTGGATACTAAAGCGGGAATTCGAAAAAAGAAATGATGTTTTGTTATCTTGGTCAGATTAAAAGATGTGTATCAGGACTTTACATATGCTGGCGCAGCCGCACACTCGGCGCCGCGTATCGCCAGCAGTATTCTAATTTTATTCAAGCAAGCTTTATAAAGTCAAAAGCCAATGCTATCATAGTTATGTCCTCTGAATACGCAAAAGCCATAAATTCCCAACTCTCCCATGGTCTTGAGTTTGAGAAAAAATATATAGAGTCCACTTTAAACAAAATGTTAAAAGTTGAGCTGAGTATGGTCAAGCGCGAGCTCAAACAGGTCAAAAACTCACTTGCTGATTTTGAAAAGCGCCATAAAATGAGCTCGGACGAATTTTACGAGAAATTCAATGCAGGCAAACTTGGGGACGACAGGGAATACATAAAATGGTATG
>JAPZAN010000119.1 GCA_027460605.1 Candidatus Methanoperedens sp. | reverse complement strand
AAGCATCAGATAAAGGGTCTCTGGAACAAAAGATATTAGAGTTTTTAGAGAAGGCAAAAAATACGGATACACCGGCACATTCGTTAACTGATATAATCAAAGCCTTCGATACAAAACCCGGAGAGGATATTATTGAGACATTTCTTTCCGCTGTTGCTTTTTCAAGCGCAATCAGTGAGCTGAAAAACAAGGATAAGATTGTCGAGATTAGTGTCAAGAATGATGCTACAAAATACTATATGGCGAAAGATGAGAGCGGGGTTAAGGCAGGCAAAGGTCTCGGAAAATAGGATTTGTAAGTATAGCCGAAATTTGGTAAGAAGCTTTAAGGCATATTATTCAGGAAACCCACCGGTTTTCCTTTTTCCCTTTTTTTAATTTGCGGATTTTCTCTTCTGCATGCATGTCATTCAATATTTCCAGAAGGTCTTTTTTTGAAATCTTTATGCTATAATCGTCCATCAGCCCTTTTTTGATATCAGGAAGCGTCATGGGTCCGGTCAGGACTTTTATAATAAAACCTGTCAAATCCTCATAAACAGCCCAGGGATATATTATCCATTCCCATTTATCCTGCTTCTCCGCCCAGTAATCCGGGATGCAGGTCGAACAGGTTTTATAGTGCAGTACTCCAGTCCTTACCTCCGAAGGATTCTTTTCCTTTAAATAATCCATAAGCACGGCATATGTATCCCCGGTATCTACGACATCGTCCACTATCAATATCTTTTTTCCTGATATGTCCAGAGGCAGAGGGAACTTTATCCTGGCTTTTCCGAGCGTTGCAGCGATTCCCCAGTGTTCGATTTTTACTGCGGCAAGGTCCTTCTGGAGAAGAAAGTCACATACAACACGCGCCGGCACAAGCCCTCCTCTTGCTATACCTATTACAAGGTCGGGCTTGAACCCCGAACTTTTAATTTTACGCGCCAGGACTTTTGCCAGCCTGTAAGACTCTTTCCAGCTTACAAGGTAGCATTTGAATTTGTCCCCGGGTTTTTCCATGTATTGTAGATGGTTTATTGTAATACATATTCTTTCCTGATTTGATTGGATCACAGAATCAAGCAGCGAACTTTTTTAGTAATAGAGGACAATACAATATTATGTTCTTGAGGGAGAGGGTTTTCGCAGGGGAAGGTGAGCTTAAGGCTGACACCGTACTTACAAACTGCAGGATTGTAAACGTAAACACAAAAGAGATTATAAAAGGCGACATAGCAATAAGCTCAGGTTTCATCTCAGGCATAGGCGATGTGGATGGGCTGACTGGCGGGAAAACTGAGATACTTGATTTAAAAAACGCCTGCGTATGCCCCGGCTTAATCGACGGGCATGTGCATTTTGAGTCAAGCATGGTGACGCTTACACAATTTGCAAAACAATCCATCCTCCACGGGACAACGGGCGTCGTCATCGACCCGCATGAGATTGCAAATATCCTGGGCATAAAAGGTATCAAGCTTGTCATGCAGGAGGCAAAAAGGCTGCCCATCGATGTTTTTATCACGCTTTCGTCGTGTGTGCCTTCAAGTCCTCTTGAAACATCAGGGGCAAAACTGGGTCTTTTGGAGATTAAAAAGTTCCTTGATAAGAAATTCGTTGTCGGGCTCGGGGAGGTAATGGATTACCCCGGAATCCTTCGCGGGAATCCTGAAAAACTTGCGATGATTGCCGCCGCCCTTGAAAGAAAACTCGTTGTGGACGGTCACTGTCCCGGCGTCCGTGGTAAGGAATTGTTCGGGTATATGGGCGCCGGCATCTCAAGCGACCACGAATCCATAACATACGATGAGGCGCTTGAAAAGGCGCGCCTTGGCATGAAGGTCATGATACGCGAAGGGTCGGCTGCAAAAAGCCTTCGGGAATTTATCCCCGCATTGGTTCGCGATAGTATCTCGCTTGAAAACTTTTTCTTCGTTACAGACGACAAACATCCTGCCGACCTCATAAAAGGGCACATGGATGTAATAGTCAGGGCTGCAATCAAACTTGGATTGGACCCGCTTCAGGCGATTTCAATGGCGTCCATCAATACGGCGCGCCATTACAGGATAGACCAGC
>JAPZAN010000118.1 GCA_027460605.1 Candidatus Methanoperedens sp. | reverse complement strand
CTCCCTGAAATCGATCTTGAACAGAAAGAAATTCCCAAGGAAACGCTGGATAAGCTGCTGATAAAGCGTTCCGACTTTGAAGAGGTCATGAGGGAAATCCAGCCCTCTGCATTGCGGGAGATATTATTTGAAGTGCCCAATGTGACCTGGGAGGATATTGGCGGGCTTGATAATGTAAAAGCCCTGCTGAAAGAAGCTGTTGAATGGCCGCTGCGTTATGGGGATTCTTTCAGGCGAATAGGAGTGGAAGCGCCTAAAGGCGTGCTTCTATTCGGGCCTCCGGGAACGGGAAAAACCTTGCTTGCAAAAGCCATTGCCAACGAGAGTGAGGCGAATTTCATAACAGTCAAAGGCAGCGATATTTTATCGAAATGGTATGGCGAATCAGAGCAGCATATAGCAGAGATATTCAAAAAAGCGCGCCAGGTGGCGCCCGCAATCATATTCCTTGATGAACTCGATGCTCTTGCTCCCATAAGGGGAACGGCAGCGGGCGAACCGCATGTAACCGAGCGGATTGTTAACCAGTTGCTCTCGGAACTTGACGGGCTGGAGGAACTTCGCGGCGTTGTGATTATCGGGGCTACGAACAGGCCCGATATAATCGACCCTGCGCTTTTGCGTCCGGGAAGGTTTGACGAGATGATACTTGTGCCTGTGCCTGATAAGAAGACAAGGCTTGAAATATTCAAAGTCCATACAAAGAAAATGGCGCTTGCTAAGGATGTGAATATTGAAAAACTCGTAGAATTGGCTTCTGACTTCACAGGCGCCGACATAGCCGCTGTGTGCAAGAAAGCGGGGCGATTCGCGATGCGTGAAAATATTAATGCCGAAAAAGTCAGGCAATCGCATTTCCTGGCTGCAATAGATGATACGGGTCCGTCGGTTACCTCGGATATAATGAGTTATTACGAGAGCATAAAAGACGAACTGCGAAAGAAACGTTCAAAACAGATAGAATCGAGACCCGAAATATATGCATGAAATACCACAGAGAACGCAGAGGACACAGAGAAAAAAAAATAACATCTCTCTGTGCTCTCTGTGTCCTCCGTGGTTAAATTATCTGACCGGGATTGATGATCCAGAATAAAATAATATGAAATCTACTTATCTATTCAATAGCGGGATAAGAAAATGTGTTTATAAATTCCTTGCGTTAAAATCCGCGCCAAAAGAGGGAGTTAATAGGAGCATAATCTATGATTAAAGAAGGGGTTCTGTTTGACAGTCTTCCGGACAATAAAGTCAAATGCAATGTATGTTCACACAGGTGTACGATAGCCGAGGGGAAACTGGGGGTATGCAGGACACGGCAGAATAAGAACGGGAAAATTTACACATTGATATATAATACCGTTTCAAGCGAAGCCGTTGACCCGGTTGAGAAAAAACCATTGTATCACTTCCTGCCCGGGACGCTGTCATATTCGCTGGGCACTATCGGGTGCAATTTCAGGTGCATGCACTGCCAGAACTGGAATATTTCGCAGGTGACGCTTGAGGAGGCGTGGACAAAGGAGATAACGCCTGAAGAGGCAATCAAGCGGGCGCTGGCGACCGGATGCAAATCAATAGCATGGACGTATAACGAACCTGCCATCTGGCATGAATACACATACGATAGCGCAGTGCTTGCGAAAAAAGCGGGATTAAAGACAATATACGTGACCAACGGCTACATCACACCAGAAGCGCTTCGAAGGATGGCGCCGTATCTTGATGCATTCCGCGTGGATATAAAATCGTTTTCCGATGATTTTTATAGGAAAATCTGCGGCGCCAGGCTTGCCCCTGTTCTTGAATCCACCAAGCTTGCGAAAGAGCTGGGCATGCACATTGAGGTTATAACGCTGGTTATCCCGACAAAGAACGACTCGCCTGAGGAGATTACACAGATTGTGAAATGGGTGCATGATAACCTCGGCGCCGACACGCCCATGCATTTCACGCGATTTTATCCAATGTACAAGATGGATGACATCCCGGCGACGCAGACCGAGACGCTTGAGATGGCGCATGATATTGCGAAGAAAGAGGGGATGAGGTTTGTTTACACGGGCAATGTCCCGGGGCATAAGTATGAGAACACGTATTGCCCGAAGTGCAATGCTTTGCTGATAGACCGCGCCGGTTTCAGGGTGAGCGCTATTAAGGTTAAGGATGGGAAGTGCCCGGAGTGCGGGGAAAGGGTGCCGATTGTTGTGTGAGGCGAATAAATGAACGACGAAATAGAATCACTCCCGCCAGAATCCGATGCCTGCGAGATAAAAACGCCTCACGACCACCAGTTGATGTTTAAGACTCTTGAGAACCCGCTTCGGAGGAGGATTGTAAAATCCATCGGAGCTTTCGGGAAAACAAAAAAAGAAATAATAAAAGAGCTTGGCATTTCAGAATCACAGTTGAAATTCCAGCTTGATTATCTTGTGAAAGAGTGTTATGCAGAGGTGGACGGGGAGAATGTCAGGCTTAACACGAAGGGGATGCAGGAGCTGCTGGCGAATATTAAGTGATTTTTGAAAAATGTAATTATGACTTTGAATTTCATGGTGTTTGTTTTGCGTTCTTTGAGTGCGCATGGGCGGCGTGCTTCCCTGCGGGGAGGCTGTGGAAGGGTGAGGAACGGGAAGATATAAGTGGACATTAGTAGGACATAAAAATACCAACAAAAATAAATACAATAGTAGTTAATTTAAATTGTGAATCCGTTAACTTTAAAGAGATTGCTTTATATTAAGAAAATTTTCCTTTCAGCAGAAGAATCGAATAAAGATAACACCGAAATCGGTAGAGTTTTTTCTTTACTATTAGCTGATAACGCGATTGAAATGTTACTTAAGACCATAGCAACAGATAAAGATATAGCACTTGATTATAGAAAAGATCCCGATTTTAAAAATTTATGGAATGATATAAAAAATATTTTATCTTTACCATTACCACTTAAAACCGAAATGTTCAATCTTCATGAAGAGAGAAATTTGGTTCAACATCAAGGTTCTGTTCCAAGTGAGCAAAATATGGATAGGCATTTAGGTTATGGGAGGAGATTTTTAGAGCAGGCTATCTTTCAAATTTATAATAAAAATTTCGACGAGATATATCTTTCTGATTTAATTCAAAATGAAGAATTTAAAAATAGATTGAAAGAAATGGAAAAGAAAATAGAACAAAAATCTTTCAATGACGTCCCAAGAAAAGCATCAGAGTTATTTAGTCTTATGCTTGCAACGAGTGACGTTTTCAAACATTTCAACTTACCACATAGATGGACAAAACATAACTTTACATCATTTGCATTTGATTCATGTAGTTCTGGATTTAACTTATCGGGATTTTCATCTAATACTCATGAATTTAGAGAAATAAAAGACTCAATAACAAAGCAAAATGAAAAGGTAAAAAAATGTGAAAAAGCCCTTCAAGAGATTCACGAATTATTAGATTCTTTGGAAAATTTTGCATCTGATACGATAGAAGAATTTAAGGCGCAGTCGATAATCCATGATTATGTTAAGTTCTCAAAATTTAAAATTCTTATACCCAAAACTATAACACATTACATTAAAGATCAACTGGATTTTCATACATTAGAGAATCCAAAGCCATATTATAATAAGGAAGAAACCATCTTTATCTTTAATTTTGTATTAGATGTTGCTTTAAAGCTCCAAGAATTACAACAATTCGGCAAAAGCAGTAACTAATCTAATTTAGCTTACAACTCTCACTTCCCCAAATACACGACATTCTTTACATCTTTAAAATGCGGGTCACCAGTCATGAGCTTGGCACCTTCTCTTTTCGCAGTAGCGTAAACAATAGAATCGCCAATACCCCATTTCATCTTATGTTTCAACCTCGCTGATTCAACGGCGATATTTTCATCAACTTCAAAGATGTATGACCTCTGCCTCATTGCTTCCCGTGAAGCTTCGGCAAGACGCTCGTTATCAGGATAAGGAAAATCCCGCAGGAATGAATTATACACTTCAGCTATATTGATGGCGCTGACTATCACTTTTTCTCTGGAATTTTCAATTAATTCCCGTACTTTCTTCCCCGGGGCGCTCCCATTAAAATATTCTATCCAGCCCCAGGAATCAACCAAGACGGTCATCTTCTTCCTCATCCCTCTTAAATTCCTTAAGTCCCGGAAACGCCCCGAAATACGATTTCTTAAACTTCTTCTTGGATTTGATAAGCTCCCGGATAACATCTTCATAGCTCTTGAGGTTCAGCTCCTTTTTTAAAGCACTGAGTTCTTTCAGGAGTTCTTCATGCACCTGGATGGTTGTTACCATTTTATCACCTATAGCTCTATAGATATGGGATGAGATAAAGCTTTACCATCCCTGATATTCCATCCTCTACTACCAGAACATCTTATAGCAAGGTTCGTAAATATCCATACTTTCAAATCTTGACGTATCATTTTTAGACGGGATAACAGGATTGACGGGATAAATCCTGTTCATCCTGTTAATCCTGTCCAGACCCAGACCCGAAGCTTTTTATTCAGGATTAGGATTATTTAAGAACGTGGTTATAGCATTCATGTGAAGCTTTTAGTACATAAAATACCAACATACAGTCTATGGAAGCATTAAAGCAAATTGTCAGAATACCCAAAAATCACGAAATAAATATAAAAGTTCCTGAAAAACTTCCTGAAAATGAGACGGTAGAAGTGATTTTAATCACGAAAAAACAGGAGAGATTCAAAGATAAAATCTGGGAGTTAAAAAAGGCTGCAAAAGATAATCTATTCCTTGAAGACCTGAAAGAAATATCAGAAGATTTCAATACAGTTGAGCCTCAGGCAAACGTAATAAGATAGCTTAAAAATCTAAAATAAACCCTAGTAAAAGCTCAAATACCAAACAATTTCATATAAGTAGCTCTGGCGTATTCAAAATCAACAACGAACTTGTACGAACTCGTACTAACTCAGGTCGTCGTGAGTTCGTATTGAGTTCGTTGTGAGTTCGCTGTTAATTCTCCAAGCATCGCTGGCGTGCAAAGTAATACGACGGCGCATTGGGTTTTGCAGAGGCGCCACAAATTAATTTAGTGCGATTTATAAATGTCAGACAGGATTTACAGGAATAACAGGATTGGATCTCCATTCTAATCTGTTTGCTCCTCACTCCCAGAACCTCTTCGTCTTCGCATAATTCCTCTCAGCAATCAAAATATCCCTGTAAAACTCCTCCTCATCCTCCCTCAACTTCCGTATCACACGGGAAGCAGTCTCAGGCCCAATCCCCCTCGAAGCAAGCGCGATAACCGCAGTCTTCCCGTGCGAGAGCACAATATTCGCATTCCTGTAAACCCTTGCCGTCCTTTTCCTCTCCTCCTCTGTCTTTTCCTTATCAGGCTTCTTCACAAGCTTAATCTCCTCCTCTTCCCAGGGCTTGAGCGCCGCAACAAGCCTGCTGCTGCACAATGGACACTCGGGGCGCTCGGGCACTCTTTTAACAACCGTTCTGGACTTCCATTTCTTGCAGTTCAGGCAGACAAGTATCACATGGTCGTTCATAATCCTGCTCTTAAGAGCCATCATTATGGAGCTGTCAGCCCTCTCAGGCGCCATCAGTTCCCTTCCGCCCATGAAACCCGCTTCACCAATCGGACTTATGGGCTGCACAACAAGCTTGATGCTTCCGCCCTGGATTTTACCCAGAACCTCTCTTGCGCGCTCTATGTCAAGCTTGTCGTGGAAAATCTCACGCACAGCCTCATCATACATGGGCGTGTGCTCGAAAACCTCAAGCAGTTTCTTCATGCTGATGCGCTCATAATCCACATCGCGGCTGAGCGCCCCGAATTTTCGCGCCACATGCACCATCTTCCACTTGAGCAGCATGGTATTTTTAAGCGTCATTTCGATGATAGGCTCGATGTGGTCGGGACTCGTGGCAAGGAGCAGTTCTTTTATTTTTTCGGCATTCAGCATCCTTGGAAGCTCAAGTTTTATCCTGTACGGGTCTATCTCCATCGCAACACTTGCGCCGAATCGTGCAGCAAGCAATGAAGTCAGCGCACGCCCCAGGGTTTCATTCACTTTATGCCCGCCGCAGATATTGATAACGATTGATTTCCCGTCCTGCTCGATGATAGCTGTGTCGTCGGCAGGTACAGTAAGACCTGCATTTTGCTGTTTCCGTATCAGTTCAAGGATCTCATTGGCTGCTTCATCATCCGCAGGATACTCTTTCCTGTAGTCTTCGATGATTTTTCCTGTGCCCTCACCCATCGTGATTTCTGCCATAAAACGCTTTCTTATGGCTCCCACTTCCTGCGCCACTTCATACGGAACCGGGATTTCCTCACCAACCCAGTTCGGGATATCGGCGCCGGGGTCGCTTATCGGCTCTACTTTAATCCTGCTCTTTTCAGTTATTATCTCGATTATGCGCCACATCTCGCCTTTTGCTATGAACACGGCGCCGGCTTCAGCAAAATCCACAACGAAAGCCTCGTCAAGCGCACCGACTGTCCTTCCGCTCACTATATCGAAAATCTCAAAGCGTTTTTCATCGGGTATCATGGAGAGGTTTTCATAAAAATACTGCCAGGTTTTCCTCTTCTTGCCCACCTTATCGTTCTCAAACCAGATAAGCCGGTTATCATTCATTTGCCGAATAACATCACGCAGCACCTCGATTTTCAGTTCCCTGAATGGATATGCCCTTTTAACTATTGAAAAAATACCTTCAATGGATATCTCCCCGAAATCCAGCACCAGCCCGCATATCTGGTTTGCAAGCGTATCGGTGCTGTTCTCATGAATATCGATAATCTCGATTTTACCGTCCTTTGCTCTCCGAGTGATAGCGCAGGATTCGGCAGCGTCGTCCGCGCTTGTTGTTATTATTGTCCCGCTTGATTTCTCGCCAACCCAGTGTCCCGCTCTTCCAACCCTCTGTACCAACCGGGTGACCTGGCGCGGCGACATGTACTGGATAACATGGTCAATATCCCCGATATCGATACCGAGTTCCATTGAGGAGGTGCATATAAGCCCGCTTAGGCTTCCATTTTTAAAGTTATTTTCAGCTTCAATACGCGCATCCTTTGAAAGTGAACCGTGGTGTACACCGATGAGTATCCCGAGCATCCTGAACCTTGAGCCCAACATCTCAGCGGATTCCCTTGTGTTTACGAATATCAGGGTGGATTTGTGTTTTCCAACGATATCCGAGATTACACGCAGATGTGACGCCATTTCAGGCGTACACATAAGCTTTTTAGATGAATCATTGTCCTGCGGCGTCGGTTTCGGGCATACCACATTAAATTCAAGTTTTTTAATGAGCGAAACTTCAATCACGCGGGCAGTCCTGTCCGCCCCGGCAAGAAAATGCGCTATTTCATCAGGTTTCCCCACAGTTGCGGATAGTCCGAGCCTCTGGAACTCCCCTGCGACTTCGACAAGCCGCTCAAGCGCGATAGAAAGCTGCGCGCCCCTTTTCGATGATGCAAGCTCATGTACTTCATCGATGATTACGTGCGAAACAGTCTTGAGATTATTGCGAAGCCTTTTCCCTGTCAGCATCACCTGGAGAGTCTCCGGTGTTGTGACAAGAAAATCCGGCGGCTTAAGAGACTGTTTTTGCCGCTCGTAAGTTGTCGTATCGCCGTGCCTGACAGCAACTTTTATGCCAAGCTCTTTCCCCCACCATTCAAGACGCAACAGCATATCCCTGTTAAGGGCGCGAAGCGGTGTGATATACAGGACTGAAATACCCCGCTTTTCATCACCTTTAACGCGCCCTTCTTCTTTTCTCTGCAAAAAAGCGTGAAAAACAGGAAGCACTACAGATTCCGTCTTGCCGGAACCGGTTGGCGCTATTAGAAGTACATGTTCTCCCGCAAGAACAGACGGGATTGTTTTTACCTGCGGTTCAGTCGGAGCACTAAATCCCTGTTTCTTCAATGCTTCCTGAATTGCAGGGTTAAGCACGGATTGTTGCTGTCCTGTCGAGGCCCAGTTTTTCAATGATTTTTAAAATACTCTCGACCTTTTCCTCATAATTTTTGGAATTTTTTACAGGAATCTCAACTTCAATAAAACTCCCGAGGTCATGTACTTCATCAAGGGAGATAAGAAAATCCCCGAGCCTGTAATTTTTTCTTCTTTTTGTTACCGTTGTCACCGGGATAAACCCGAGCGATGTCAATATTTCCCCCATGGTTTCGGTGTCCTTTATCACTATCTGTAATTCCTGCCTTGTTTTGGATACAGTGTCCATTTTCGGGCCCTTGTATGTCAGAAAGGCATCCCCGTCTTCTACCCTTATCCTCAATGCTTCGTCAGTCGTCTCAAAATTGCGATGCGGCGCATTATAATATGTATCTGCCTGGTCCTGTATCCCGATAGGCGTAGCCCCCATTGATATAATTGCCCTTTCCATCTTTCGTGCGTCATCAACGCGTGCCTTTACTTCTATCTCTATCATTAGTGTTTGTTTGTTGTGGGGATATATAATATTGTTTATTTTTTGAGATGGTTGCTATTTGTGTTGGTAAATGCCCTATTGTGCAATATCAAAAAGGATTAATTATTTAAAAAATATGAATTAATTCAGAAATTTTAAGGTGAAATATTATTATAATCCAAACAATCTTTTGGGTTTTGATAGAAATACGGGAGTTTTTTTAACTCACTTTGACTTGCGCCCCAAACCATATAAGGAGATTCTTTTTCAAAGCAAGCAGGATAGTTTTTATTATTTTCTAACATAAATTGGGTATAAATCGCGCAGTTTGTATATTCATCGTTACACTCTGCGTAAGTAATTGTTTTGTTATAAGGATAATCTTTCAAGAAAATAGTGTTTCTGACTATATCATGTACTATTAAATAATGATAATTTACTTTATCGTTATTTATGATGGATAATGTTTTTGTGAATCTGTCACTTAGTACTTGGGTAGTCTTTGTATAACTTACACTCGCATTCGAATCGATAAGATTCTTTACAATGAAGTCTGAAGAGGAATTATATGTTACAGAATTGTCTGTTATACTCTTAGTATCATCTTTGCACCAAAAGCACATCTTGTCAATTTTAATTAGATTGAAATCAACACCCACGCTAAACATTGAACCTAATAAAGATACCACTATAGCAAATTTCCAAATTTTGGATAATTGGATAGATTTTATATTTATTTGCTCATCCTTTTCCATATTAATACTTCCTTTCTTTAGATTCTATAGTATCCGAAAGGTATATACTTTTTTCAGTCATAAGACATATGCGTATAATTTTTTGTAATATGCCAATTTAAATAGATAGTTTCAATTCGTATTGATAATTATATACAATTCCATCAAAATCAATCATCAGGATTGCGCCCCCCGCCCTAAAGGGAGCACGCAAAAGCGAATGTGCGCCTGCCCTACCAAAACATTCATTTTTTAAGGACCAAACATCTTCAAAACACCAGAAATTAAGCGGAGAAAAGAAGAAACAGAAAAGTGGATGGATTTCAAGAAGTTCTGGTTCTGGAAAGAAAGAACATAAAGATACAACGATTGTATTTACAAGAAGACCAAATGAAACCTATGAGGAATATTTGGCTTCACTGGCAACTCCGGAAGAAGAAACTCCAGAAGAATAATCTTTTTAATTTGTCCTGACACTCGGCTATTCTTCTTAGATTACATGCGCCTGAAAGATGCATATAATTTTAGTTAGCTGAAGAGCTGCCAAGTATCCCAGAACCTTATTTTCATCACTTTTTATACCCCTGGAAAAGCTCGCTTCCCACACCACGATAGACTATCCTCTCCTCGGGCGGGGTAACGCGTTTGACTTCCGACCATTTATCCTGTGGCTCCGGTCCTTCAAGCGCGGCTTTTGTGGGCTTGATGTCCCCCATTCTCGGTTCCTTCCTGATATCAATCCCGCTCACGTTATGGCTGAACTCGATTGGGATATTATTCGGGTCATAGGCGTAAATGGAATGGATGAAACCGTGGTCTA
This sequence comes from Candidatus Methanoperedens sp., assembly GCA_027460605.1. GTDB lineage: Archaea > Halobacteriota > Methanosarcinia > Methanosarcinales > Methanoperedenaceae > Methanoperedens. The sequence continues at coordinate 503 of JAPZAN010000118.1, read as the reverse complement.
TCACTTCAGATACAGGGAAACCTGCGGCTTCAAGCTTTGCTTTCAGGTTCCAGAGGTCTTCTTCCTCCTCAACTCCAAAAGAAACATGGTCAAAACCGAACCTCCCGCTAACAGGTCTGCCATGTTCCTTTTTTATCATGGGTTCTACCCCTTCCCACTCAAAAAACGCTATCAAATCACTCGGCGATATCTCAAAAAAGTAATGCCTATAGCCCGGCTGCCCGAGCCCTGCCACAAGCCTCATGCCAAGCAAATCCCTCCAGAAACGTATTGTCTCATCCATATCTCCCGTTGCCATTGCAAGATGGTTTACGCCATTGAAATTTATCTTAATTGACATAATCTAACCTCAAGTATAATCTGGCTCGAAACATTGAAATACCCTTCGGGCTTTATGATAGATTCAGAATGGTACAATCATCACTTCAGGTCTGGGAAGATTTCTTCAAGCGCTATTACTGGGAAGAAATACTTAAATTAGCAAATGAATACCCTGAAAAAAG